>DAOPQX010000165.1:7378-7962 GCA_035348395.1 Vicinamibacterales bacterium
GGAGGCGGAGGATCTTCCCCAGGGTCGCCTTCGGATCCTGAGCCGGCACGAATTTCTGGCGCTCGCCGTTCGTGAAGAAGAGGTGCCCGTCGCGCGAAAACGCGATTCGGCCGGCGAAGTGGCCGTCTCCATCGACGTAGGGCTCCGCGCGGAACAGGGTTTCGACCTTCTGCAACGCCGACCGCTCCCCGTCAGCGAGAACACCGCGGGCCAGGACCACTCCCTTCCCGCCCTGCCCGGCCTCGGAATAACTGAAGTACACGAAACGGTTCTGCGGGAAGGCGGGGTGCAGCACCACGTCCATCAGGCCGCCCTGTCCCTCGTCTGCCACCTCCGGAATCCCGTCCACGCGCGTCCGTTGCTGCGCGTCTGCGGACACGAGGTAGAGAACGCCCGACTTCTCGGTGATCAGCATTCGGCCGTCCGGCAGGAAGGTCATCGCCCACGGCGATTCGAAGTCGGCCATCACCTGCACCTGGAACGGCAGACTCCCTGCCTGCCCGGCCACACCTGAAGACCGGCGCTCTGCATTGACGGCCCAGGCGGCGGCCAGCAGCACGAGAACGGCACCCGTCAGGCTCGCT
>DAOPQX010000166.1:0-7950 GCA_035348395.1 Vicinamibacterales bacterium
GCCTTCAACCCTCAGCGATACCGGAGCCGTGATGGAAACCAAGAGCATGGGGTTCGAGACGAAGATGGTGCACGCCGGCGCCTCACCCGACCCGTACGGCAGCGCCGTCGTGCCGATCTATCAGACCTCGACCTTCGCCTTCGAGAGCGCCCAGAACGGCGCCGACCGGTTCGCGGGACGCGCGGACGGCTACATCTACACGCGGCTGGGGAACCCGACGATCCGGGCGCTCGAGCGCAACGTGGCCGAGCTCGAGGAGGGCGCCGACGCGGTGGCGACCAGCTCGGGGATGGGGGCGGTCAACACGGTCTACATGACGCTGCTCGGCCAGGGGGCGCACCTGGTGAGCACGGCGTCGGTATACGGGCCGTCGCGCCTGCTGGTGGAGAAGCACTTCAGCCGCTTCGGTGTCGAGGCCACCTACCTCGACACATCCGACGTCTGCCAGGTTCGCGCGGCGATCCGGCCGAACACGCGAATGGTCTACGTGGAGTCGCCCTCGAACCCCGCGATGCTGGTGAGCGACATCCGGGCGATTGCGGACCTCGCCCACGAGCGCGGCGCGCTGCTCGTGGTGGACAACACCTTCGCAAGCCCGTTCCTGCAGCGGCCGCTCACGCTCGGCGCCGACGTCTCGCTGCACTCGGTGACGAAGTTCCTGAACGGCCACGCCGACGTGGTCGGCGGCATCGTGGTGGCGCGCGACGAGGCGCTCTGCCAGCGGCTTCGGGCGCTGATGATCGCGACCGGCTGCAACATGGACCCGCACCAGGCCTTCCTCGTGTCGCGGGGGATCAGGACGCTGTCGCTCCGGATCGAGCGCGCCGAGCGGAACGCGATGCAGGTGGCGCGCTGGCTCGAGTCGCACCCCAAGGTCGCCTGGGTGCGCTACGTGGGCCTCGAGTCGCACCCGCAGCACGAGCTGGTCAAGCGGCAGATGAGCGGGTTCGGCTCGATGATCAGCTTCGAGCTGAAAGGGGGGTTCGAGGCGGGGCGGCGCCTGATGGACAACGTCCGGCTCGCGCTGCTCGCCGTGTCGCTCGGCGGGGTCGAGACGCTGATCGAGCACCCCGCGTCGATGACGCACGCCGGGGTGCCGAGCGCCGACCGGGCCGATGCGGGGATTACCGAGGGGCTGGTGCGCTACTCGGTCGGCATCGAGAGCGTGGACGACCTGATCGCCGACCTGGCGCAGGCCCTCGAGCGGATCTGAGGGGGCCGGGCCTGGCAGGCCAGGCTTGCTCCAGGGCTACCGGGACAGGTCGTACTGCATCCCGGCCTTCAGCACCGACACGATGAGGCCGCGGCCGGTGGCCAGCTCTCCGGCGGCGGCCGGGTCGATCTGCGCCGTCCGCGCGTCAATCACCAGCACGCTGTTCTGCCCGAGCACCTCGAACGAGTGCCCCGTGACGAACACGGCCGTCGTCTCGTCGATCCCGACGCCCACCAGCGACGGGCGATCGAGCACCGCGCTGATGAGGCGGTTGCCGCGCTGGCGCTTGAGGAAGTGCTGGTCGACGATCACCTCGGGCCAGAGGCCGAGGCCCGGCTTCAACTCGGTCTTGCCGGCGGCAATCGCCTTCAGGTCGGCCTCGCCGGTGATCATCCACTGCGACATCACGGCGGCGCCGGCGCTGGTGCCGCCGACCAGGGCGCCGGCCCGATAACGGGCGCGGATCGCCTCCGGGATGGGCGTCCCCTCGAGCGCCTGCACCAGGCGATTCTGGTCGCCGCCGGGGAACCAGACGAAGCTGGCCTCGCCGATCGCCCGCAGCGCCGCCGGCACGTCGGCCGGGTTGGCGACGATGGCGCGGCCCATTCCGGCCTTCGTCCACATCTCAGCCGACTCGCGGCCCGTCTCGGCAAGCTCCGAGGCCTGCGGAAAGATGACCACGGTGCCCGAGGCGCCCCCGGCGGTGGCGACCGCCTTCTGCAGGATGTCGTCGGTGGTGCCGTTGCCCCCCACGACGAGCAGGTGGCCCGAAGGAGGCTGCGCGGCGGCGGGTGAAAGAGCGGCGGCGAGCAGGAGGGCGGCCAGGCTGGAGCAGCGGCGCATTGTAGGATAGTAATCGAGAGAGATGACGTTTCGCGAGGCGGTGCAGAAGCTGGAACGGGGACTGCGCGAGCCGCTGCCCGGCCTTGCCGCGCAGGCGAGGTTCGCTCCCCGTCCGCGACCGGGGTGGCTTCCGCAGGCCGCCGCCGGTCTCCGCCCGGCCGCCGGCCTGCTGCTCCTGTTCCCGATCGCCGCCGAGGCCCACATCGTGCTCACGGTCCGCTCGTCCCGGCTTCCCAGTCACGCGGGCCAGGTGTCGTTGCCCGGCGGGGCCGTCGAGGAGGGGGAGTCGATCGAGGAGGCGGCGCTGCGCGAGGCGCACGAGGAGATCGGCCTGGCCCCGGGAGGGGTGAGGGTACTCGGCCGGCTGACGCCGCTGCACATCCCGGTCAGCGGATTCCTGCTGCACCCGGTGGTCGGCGTGGCCGAGACGCTCCCGTTGCTGCACCCCGCGGACGCGGAGGTGGAGCGCATCCTGCTGCTGCCCCTCGCGCACCTGCTCGACCCCTCGCGCGTCCGCCGCGAGCAGCGGACGCGCGACGGGCTCTTCCTCGACATCCCGTACCTCGAGGTCGAGGGGGCACAGCTGTGGGGCGCCACGGCCATGGTGTGCGCCGAGCTGTTGTCGCTGCTGCAAAACGGGGAGTAGTCCCCGCGCTACCTGGCCGGAGGAACGCCGAGCGCCTTCAGCCGTTCCGCCACGGCCGGGCCCGCCGTCGAGGGGCTGACCTTCCGTTCCACGTACAGGATCTTTCCCTCGGGGGAGATGAAGAACGTCCAGCGCTGCGCGACCTGGCGATCGCCACCGACCACGCCGTAGGCCCTGGCCACCTGCTTGCCGGGGTCGCTCAGCAAGGGATAGTCGAGCTCGAGGTGCTCGGCAAACTTCTTGTTCTCTTCCGGGGTGTCCACGCTCGCCGCGAAGAACGCCACGTCGAACTTCCGGATCTCGTCGCCGCTCTCACGGAGCGACTTGCACTCGGCCGTTCAACCCCCGGTGAACGCCTTGGGGAACCAGGCGAGAACCACCGTCTTCTTTCCCTTGAAGTCCGAGAGGCTGTAGGTCCGGCCGTCCGACCCGGGCAGGGTGAAGGCCGGAGCCGGATCCCCCGGCTGCAGCTCGGGCTCGGGCTGGGCCGACGCCAAGGCACACGAAACGGCCACGATCCCGAGCGTCGCACAGAGGGTGAAAAGGCCGCTCATTCGACTCCTCCAGTCCGGATTGTCGCCCAGGACCTCATTGTATGCCAGCCCCGGCCGCCCGAGACCCAAAGCTGCGGGCGGTTCGTGCCGAAACTATGGACAGCATGGTGTCCGCGTCCGACGGCGCGCCCGAGGTCCCTGGTTTCGTCGATCACCTGGGCGATCGCTTCATCGTGCCCCAACCGTCCGGCAGCCTGCTGGAACTGCTCTACTTCCGGCCCGATCTGGCGGCAGCGCCGTTCTTCGAGCCCGGGGTGAAAGAGCGCCTGGCCAGGCTGGCGAACTTCCGTCACTCGTCCTACACGCGCGTCCGCCGGTTCCAGCGGGGCGAGGAGCGGGGCGGCGTCGCCCTGGTCGCGACGCACGTTCCCGGCCGCCGGCTGGCCGAGATCCTCCAGATCAGCGCCCGCGCGGGTCTCCGTCCCCAGGCCCCGGCCGCCCTCGCGCTCGCGCGGCAGCTGATGACCGCGGTCGCGCTGATGCACGACTACGGCCCCGACATCTTCCACGGCGCGATCACTCCCGAGCGCCTGATCCTGCCTGGCGACGGGCGCATCGTCGTGTGCGAGTACGTGTTGGGCGGGGTCTTCGAGCAGGCGGTTTCCGCCTGGGGGGTGGCGGCGGTCTGGCGCGACTGGCGGGTGCCGATGCTTGCCGACACCGGCCTCGGCCGCTACGGCCGCCGCGTGGATCTCCTGCAGATCGGCATCGTCGTGCTGACGTTCCTGCTCGGGCGGCCCCTGTCGCCGGCCGACTACCCGGAGGGGCTCGCGCGGCTGCTCGACGAGGGCTGCGAGGCGGCCGCGCAAGCGGGTTGGCCCGCCCCCGAGGCCCGCGCCTGGCTGTCGTCCATGCTGTCGCCCGAGCGGCCCGACGCGTTCCGGACACTCGTCGAGGCCCAGAAGGGGTTTGCCGCGGCCTGCGCGGCAGCCGCCTCGGCCGGCGAGGTGTCGCCGGCCGCGCTGCAAGCCTTCGTTGACCAGTGCGAAGGCGCGGCCTGGAAGCAGCCCGGAGACCTGGCGAGGCCCTCCACGCCCACGCCCGCGACGCTGATGAGCGCCGCGGCGATGCTGGACGCCGTTTCGGCACAGACCGATGCACCGGCCCCGGATCCCGTCGCGTCGCTCTCGGCCGACGTGCTTGCGTCAGCGGAGCCGCCTTCCGGGGAGGTTTCCAGCCCCGACACGGACTGGTTCACCCCGAAGGTCGACTACCAGCAGTACGAGCAGCCCGAGTCGTGCGAGGCGGTGCCGGCCTTCATCCTGGAGCCAGAGGCGCCTGCGCTTCCCGACCTCGGGTCTGAGGTGCCGGGCCCCGAGCCGGCGGAAGTCGAAGAGCCGGGAGCACCGGAAACGGCGCCTGAGGAAGTGGCCGGCCGAGCCGCGGCCAACGTCGCGCCCCCCGAACCGCCGCCCGCCACACCGGTGGCACCGGTCAGCGTCGATCCGCCCGTCCTGGAGGCGCCCGCGGCAAGCCCCTCGCCTCGATGGCACGCGGCGGAGCACACCGCGGGCGACCCGGGGGCGCCGCCGCGAGCCACCGCGTCCGCCCGCAGTATTCCCTCGCCGCGACCCGCCCCCGTTGCGGGCAAGAGTGGCCTGTCGGGACGCCGTCATCCCCGGTGGCGAACGGTGGCGATCGCGGCATCCGTGCTCCTGCTCGTCGCCCTGGCCGCCGTGGTCGCCCCGATCGCGTGGACGCGGGTCATGGGCGGCGGGCTGCCGACCGGGCAGCTCGCGGTGGAATCGGCCCCCCCGGGCGCCGAGGTGATGCTCGACGGGAAGGCCGTTGGTCGAAGCCCGGTCGCCCTCGAGGCCGCGGCGGGCCAACACCACGTCGAGGTCAGGATGGGAGGCTCGTCACGCTCGGAGTGGGTGAGCGTCCCGGAGGACGGGCGCCTCGTACACAAAGTATCGTTGCCCGAGGCATCGGTGCAGGGCTCTCTCGAGATCACCACCGACCCGCCGGGTGGCGAGGTCTGGCTGGATGGCAGCAAGCGGGGGAAGTCGCCCGCGCGAATTGACGGCTTGACCCCCGGTCCGCACCGCATTGCGGCCAGTGGCCCATTCGGACAGGTGGAAGACCAGGAGGTGGTTGTCGTCGGCGGCGCCGTGACGCCTGTCACGGTTCCGACCGTCGGCTGGCTGCGAATCCGCTCCTCGTACACTCTGGAGGTGAGCGAGAGAGGGCGGGTGTTCGGGCAGACGAGCGGCCAGGCGCTGATGGTGCCGGCGGGACGCCACCACTTCGACCTCGTCAACACCTCGCTGGCCCTGAAGGTGCGGCAGTTCGTGGAGGTGCCGGCCGGAAAGGTGGTCACCGTGCCGTTCGAGGCGCCGATGGGGATGATGAACCTCACCTCCGACGAGCCCGCCGAAGTCTGGCTGGACGGTCGCCTGATCGGGCAGACGCCGCTGACCACGCTGCCGGCGACGCTGGGGTCGCACGAGGTGGTCTTCCGGCACCCACGGCTTGGAGACGTCAGCTACACGGTGAACGTGACGCTGGCCGCCCCTGTCCGCCTGACCGTGACCTTCAACAAGAAGCAGCTTCCGTGAGATGCTGACGGGGATGAAGCCCGCCATTCTCGCAGGCTGGCTGCTGGCCGCCGGCGCGCTTGCCGCGGCAGCGCAGGGGACGGCCGGGCCTGCCGCGCCGCTCTCGGAGGCGGCGGCCGCGCGGTTCGCCGCGCTCGCGCTGGCCTGCGTGCACCAGGAGTACCCGAACAAGATCGCCCACGTTCTCAGCAGCGACGCCGACGTGCGGGCGCCGCGCGACCTGACGCCCGCCTTCTTCGGGTGCTACGACTGGCACTCGTCGGTACACGGCCACTGGCTGCTGGCCCGCCTGGCGCGGACCTACCCCGAGGCGCCCTTCGCCGGTCCGTCTCGCGCCGCGCTGGCCCGCAGCCTGACACCCGGCCACGTGGCGGCCGAGGTGCGCTACCTGAACGGCCCGGGACGCGCCTCGTTCGAGCGGCCGTACGGGCTCGCCTGGCTGCTGCAGCTGGCTGCCGAGTTGCGCGAGTGGGACAGCGCGCAGGCGCGGGAGTGGTCAGCGACGCTCCGCCCGCTGGAGGAAGCCGCTGTCTCGCGGATCTCTGAGTGGCTGCCAAAGCTGTCGAAGCCGATTCGGATCGGCGAGCACGACCAGACGGCGTTTTCGTTCGGGCTGATGCTCGACTGGGCGCGCGCGGCGGCGCACAAGGAGTTCGAGTCGCTGCTCGTTTCGCGCGCCCGCGCCTTCTACCTGGGGGACCGCGGCTGTCCGCTGGCCTGGGAGCCCTCGGGCCAGGATTTCCTGTCGCCCTGCCTTGCGGAGGCCGACCTGATGCGCCGAGTCCTGCCGGGCGACAGGTTCGCGGCGTGGCTCGGCGCCTTCCTGCCAGGCCTCCCAGAACGGGACGATCCCGCCTGGCTCGAGGTCGCGGTGGTCACCGACCCGTCCGATCCCAAGCTCGCGCACCTCGACGGTCTCAACCTGAGTCGCGCGTGGATGCTGGAAGGGATTGCCGGCGCGCTTCCGCCAGCAGATCGCCGGCTGCCCGGGCTTCGCGGGGCCGCGGCCCGGCATCGCGAGGCTGGCCTTCGGGCCGTCACGGGCGAGCACTACGAGGGAGGCCACTGGCTCGGCAGCTTCGCCGTGTACCTCACGACGGAGAGAGGCCTGAGGTAGAGGCGAGCCCGACCCCTGAATCCCGAATCCTGAATCCCGAATCCGGTCAGTATCCCAGGTTCGGTCCCAGCCAGCGCTCGACCTCCTCGACGCTCATGCCCTTTCGGTCTGCGTACGACTCCACCTGGTCGCGGCCGATCCGTCCCACGTTGAAGTACCGCGCCTCGGGGTGGCTGAAGTAAAGGCCGCTCACACTGGCGGCCGGCAGCATCGCACAGGAGGAGGTCAGGGTGAGGCCGAGGGGAGTCGCGTCGAGCAGCGCGAAGAGCCGGCGTTTCTCGCTGTGGTCGGGGCAGGCGGGGTAGCCGAACGCGGGCCGGATGCCGCGGTACTTCTCGGCAATCAGGTCCTCGTTGGTCAGCGCCTCGTCGCGCCCGTAGCCCCACTCCCGGCGCACGCGCTGGTGCAGGTACTCGGCGAACGCCTCTGCGAGCCGGTCGGCGAGGGCCTTCACCATGATGGCGCGGTAGTCGTCGCGGTCGGCCTGGTAGCGGGCGACCAGTTCGTCCACGCCAATTCCTGCGGTGACCGCGAAGGCCCCGATGTAGTCGCACGCCCGTGCGCCGTGCGGGGCGATGAAATCGGCGAGCGAGCGGTGCGGGCGCTCGTCTCCGTGGTCCTCCTGCTGGCGCAGCATGGGGAAGCGCGCGGCCACGCGCGACCTCGAGGCGTCCTCGAAGAGCACGATGTCGTCGGCGTCGGCCGCGGCCTCGGCCGGCCAGAACCCGTACGCGGCCCGCGCGCGGATCGATCGGCCGGCCACGATCTCGTCGAGCATCGCCTGGGCGTGTTCGTACAGCTCGCGGGCCGCCGCGCCGTGCCGGGGGTGATCGAGGACGTCGGGGAAGCGTCCCTTCACCTGCCACGCGGCGAAGAAGAACGTCCAGTCGATGTAGGGCCGCAGGGCGGCCAGGGGCTGGTCCTCGATGATCGCGCGCCCCACGAACGACGGCGCCGGTGGCTCGGTGTCCCAGCCGGGGCGGGCGCGGCGGGCGCGCGCCTCCTCGTAAGGGCGCAGC
>DAOPQX010000167.1:0-7925 GCA_035348395.1 Vicinamibacterales bacterium
AACTGGGCGCCCACGTAGAACACGAAGAAGAAGACGATGATGAGGGTGGAGAGCAGCCGGATGGCGTACGCCTTCTCCGGGAACTTCGCGGAGAAGTAGTCGGGCATCGTCAGCGCCCGGTAGCGCTCCGCCTCGGAACGGAAGCGCCGGGCGAGGACGACCCAGGCGGTCGAGATGCCGGTGAGGCAGCCGACCGCAATCCAGATCGCGGAGAGGCCGTTGGCGTAGACGAACCCGGTCAGGCCGAGCAGCAGCCAGGCCGACTCGCCGGTCGCCCGCTCCGAGAGGGCCAGCATCCATCCCGGCAGCCGCGAACTGCCGAGGACGAAGTCGGCCTGCGACCGCGTCCGCCGCGCCTGCCAGAGGCCCAGGATCACTGTCAGGGCCAGGTAGCCGAGGAAGATGCCGATCATCGCACGCTCCTGCCAGGGGCGACGGGGCATTCTCTCACAGGGATCAGGGATCGGGCGTGTAGAATGCAGAGCCAGCTGGAGACTTGTATGAAGTGTGTGTGCTGCAGGTTCCGCGTGTTGCTCCTGCTTGCCCTCCTGGTGCCGGGAGTGTCCATTGCGGCGGTGGCGCGGGCCCAGGAGCCTACGGCCGCCAACGTGATCGTCGTTACCCTTGACGGCCTGCGGTGGCAGGAGTACTTGGGGGGCGCCGACCGGGAGCTGCTGAAGGATGTGGGGAAACCCGACCCGCCGACCATCGTCAAGCGGTTCTGGCGCGAGACGGCCGGGGCAAGGCGCGAGGCGCTGATGCCCTTCATGTGGGGTGTCGTGGCCACCCGGGGGCAGGTGTTCGGCGACCCGGCGCTTGGGAGCCTCGCCCGGGTCGCCAACGGGGTCTGGTTCTCGTACCCCGGCTACGCGGAGCTGCTCTCGGGTTTCGCCGATCCCCGCGTGGACAGCAACGACAAGGTGCCCAACCCGAACGTCACCGTCCTCGAGTGGTTGAACCGCCGCCCGGGCTTCGAGGGCCGCGTTTTCGCTTTCGGCGCGTGGGACGTGCTCGGATCGATCCTGGCCGTTGAGCGCAGCGGCCTGCCGGCTGGCGACGGCTACCCGCCGGTGCCTGACCCGAAGACCGACCGCGAACGGGCCATCAACGACTTCGCCGACGACCTCCCGCCGCTGTGGGAGGGGGCTCCGCTCGACGCGCCCATCATGCAGGCGGCGCTCGAGTGCCTGCGCGTGCGGCAGCCGCGCGTGCTCTACGTGATGCTGGGCGAGACCGACGAGTGGGGCCACGAGGGGCGCTACGACCTGTACCTCGATGCGGCGTGGCGCGGCGACCGGTTCATTCGAAGGCTCTGGGAGACGGCTCAGTCGATGCCGGCCTACGCGGGGAAGACCGCCCTGGTGGTGGCGGTGGATCACGGCCGTGGCGCGACGAAGGAGGACTGGACCGACCACGGCCGGAAGGTGCCGGCCGCCGAGCGGGTCGTGATGGCGGTGATGGGGCCCGACACCCCGGCGCTTGGGCTGCGCAAGGGCGTCACGGTGACAGCGGGGCAGCTCGCGGCAACCGCCGCGGCGCTGGTGGGCGAGGACTTCCGCGCCGCCGCCCCGAAGGCCGCCCCTGTGCTGCCCGACGTCCTGGCCAAGACGCCGTAGGGGGGCCGCCCCTCACCCTTGCCTGGCGCCCCGGGAGACTCGGCGTAGGGGCGGCCCTTGTGGCCGCCCGTCACCCCGGCCGGCCCTGCCCGATCGTGCACCCTCCCCGCGCGGCGCCATGAACGGCAGCACCGCCTCGGGCGCCGCGTCGTTGACCGCCGGCTGCAGCTCGAACGGGATGCGGGGCGCGTAGTGCTCGCTGGCCTCCCGCAGCTCCTCGAGGATCTCGGTGGCCAGCTTCGAGGGGGCCAGCACCTGCGCGAGGTGCCCCCAGCCGAGGATCCACGACCGGAGCGGCGCGTCGATCGCCACGCGCAGGGCCATCACCAGAGAGCCGTCGGGCTGGCGGGTGAGGCGCTGCGACGGGTGCCAGGTCCGCTCTTCGATGTAGGCCGTCAGCTTCGGCGCAAACCAGACTTCCACCAACTCCGGTTTTCCGCTGCCAATCCCGATCGAGTTGCCGAACGGCTCGCCCGCGGGCAGGCCGGTGGGGTCGAAGTGGTCGTCGAGCACGCGCAGCTGCTGGATTCGCTGGACGGCGAACGTCCGCATCTCGCCATAAACCGGCACGTACGCGTAGAGATAGAGGGAGCCGTTTCCGGCGCTCAGCCGGTACGGTTCGACCGTGTACTCCTTCACGCGCCCGCTCGAAAACGAGCGGTAGGACATGACCACCCGGCGATGCTCGATCGCGGCCCTGACCAGGGCCTCCTGGTCGATGGGCCCGGCCGCGGGCACGGGGACGTCGCTCTTCCAGCAGACGACGGCCGCCAGCCTGTCGAGGTAGTCCTTGAGCGCCGGCGGCAGCGTCCCGAGCACCTTTTCCATCGCGGAGGAAAGGTCCTCGGCCAGTGGCAAGGGGCCGGACAGGCGCCCGCGGTGGATGTAGAAGGCGCATAGCTCCGGGAACGTGAAGCCGACGTCGTGCAGCCGGGGGAACGGCCAGCTCTCGAGCCGCCAGTACTTCCTGCCCTCGCGCTCCTCGTCGTAGAGGGGGAAGCCGGCGGCCTGGAGCGCGGCCAGGTCACGGTAGATGGTGCGCGTGCAGACGCCGTGCTCGCGGGCCAGCTTGGGCACGGTCCAGTCCCGGGCGTTCGCGATCTGCCGCAGGATGCTCCACTGGCGGACGATCTCTTTTCCGCGCTCGACGGCCATGTCCACCTCCCGGCCGCATTACCTTACCACCGCCGGGACTCTCCACGTGTGTTGAGCGAGGGCTGGACGTTCGCAGGTCCGGCGGACGTGCCGGTCTCGGGGAGGGAGGTGTTGGGGCCGCGCGTGCGAGCGAACGCGCGGCTTCCGTGAGTGATGCGGGTCAGCTTCTTTTCAGGCTGAGATCCAGCGACCGCTCGAGCGCCTCGAGCGTCGCCCGCTCGGCGGCGTCCACCAGCGTGACGGCGGTGCCGGTGGCGTGGGCGCGGCCGGTTCGCCCGACGCGGTGGACGTAGGTGTCGGCGCTGAAGGGAACCTCGAAGTTCACGACGTGCGCCACCCCCTCGATGTCGAGGCCCCGGGCCGCGATGTCGGTGGCCACCAGCGTCGTGTAGCGCCCCGACTTGAACCCTTCGACCGCGCGCGTCCGCTCCGACTGCGTCCGGTCGGCGTGCAGCGCCGCGCAGCGGATGCCGGCGCTTGCCAGCCGCGACGCCAGGCGGTCGGCACCCCTCTTCGTCCTCACGAAGACGATCGCCGGCCCCCCCGTCTCGCGGAGGAAGCGCGCCAGCCAGCCAGCCTTCTCGCCGGACGGCACCTCGGCCCCCACGTGGGTGATCGTGTCCGGCATCGTCGTCTGGCCAACCTGCACGAGCTTCGGCTCGCGCATGATCTCCTTCGCCGACTTGAACACGTCTTCCGACATGGTGGCCGAGAAGAACAGGGTCTGGCGCGAGGAGGGGAGCGCCGACACGATCCGCCGGACGTCGGGCCAGAAGCCCATGTCGAGCAGCCGGTCGGCCTCGTCCAGCACCAGCACGTCGAGCGCCTCGAACCTCGTGCTGCCGCTCGACATGTGGTCGAGCAGGCGGCCGGGTGTCGCAACGACGACATCGGCGCCCGCGGTGAGGGCACGCTCTTGCGGGCCGCCGGGGACGCCGCCGTAGACGGCGGCCACGCTCAGACTCGTGTGGTAGGCGAGTCCCTGGAACTCGTCCTCGATCTGAACGGCCAGTTCGCGCGTGGGCGCGAGGATGAGTACGCGGGTGCCCCCCTGGCCGTCCCGGTCACCGGCCAGGAGGCGCTGCATGATGGGCAGCAGGAACGCCGCGGTCTTGCCGGTGCCGGTCTCGGCGCAGCCAATCAGGTCGACGCCCTCGAGGACGGCCGGGATGGTCACGCTCTGAATGGGCGTCGTCTCGACGTAGCGGCGGTCGGCGAGGCCCAGCTCGATGCGCCGGTCCAGCTTCAGCGAAGAGAAGGGGATGGCTGCCTGGTCGGCGTCGATCGTCTCGAGCCCGTGCGCCACCGGGCGCGGGTTCGACGCGACGAACGTCGGACGGCGAGGGTTCGATGACGGGCGCGGCGAACGGCGGCGACGGGGACGCGCCGCGGGGTGGGTGGAGGCGGTTGTAGTGGATTCCAAACGTTCAGGCCCTACCGAGGCGGGAGTCAACGGCCGGGAATTCGGCGGTGAGATACCTCGTAAGCTCCGTCGATTATGGCACACAAGGGCGGAATCGACGAAAAACCGGCTCATCCGCAGAATGGGGGCGGGCGCCGGGACCCGCCCTGTCACGGCGGGGTGCGACAGTGTCGCCATGAAGCTGAACACACTCTCGCTCGCCCTCCACGTCGGAGACCCCATCGCGGTCTCGAATCTCACCGTGTTCCCGCTCCTGGCGGGAGAAGAGTCGCCGGCCGGCTACGCCACGCTCGACGAGGCGCTCGCAGCCGGCTTCGTCCGCGTGACCGAGGTGTCGGATGCCGGCCACGTCCCCGAGCTGACCATCGTCAACGACGGCGCCGTGCCGGTGCTGGTGTTGGACGGCGAGGAACTGGTCGGCGCCAAGCAGAACCGGATCGTGAACCTGAGCATCATGGTGCCGCCGCGATCGAAGCTGCCGCTGCCGGTGTCGTGCGTCGAGGCGGGGCGCTGGGCGCACCGCTCGCGGACCTTCGCCGCCGCCGGCCGGGCGCACTACGCGTCGGGGCGGGCGATGAAGCTCCGGCAGGTGAGCTACTTCATGCACGCCTCGGGGGCGCGCCACGCCGACCAGGGGGCGATCTGGAACGACATCGACGCCAAGGCGGAACGGATGGCCGCCTGCTCGCCGACCCACGCCGCGGCGGCGATGTACGACCAGGCCCGCGAGGCGCTGGAGACGTTCCAGTCGCGCCTCCAGGCCGCGCCCGGACAAGTGGGCGCCATCTTCGCCATCAACAACCGCATCGTCGGCCTCGAGGCGTTCGACAGCGCCGCCACTTGGCGGAAGTCGATGCGGAAGATCGTCGAGAGCTACGGCCTCGACGCCCTCGACCGGCGGGGCGAGCCGGGCTCGCGCGGCCGCCGCGATCCCGGGCGCTTCCTGTCGTCGGTGGCCTCGGGCGAGGCAGAACGGTTCAAGGCGGTGGGAATGGGCGAAGACCTCCGCCTCCGAGGGCGGGGCGTCGAGGGCGCCGCCCTTGCCGTGGATGACGAGGTGGTGCACGTGCTGGCCTACGCAGAGTAGGGCAGGCGCAGTGCCTGCCCCTACTCGAAGCGCGCGAGCACGTCCGTCAGCGCGTCCTTGTGCACCGTGAAGCTGAGCACCTTGAGCTTCACGTAGTCCTCGTGGAAGAAGTAGTAGCCCGGGTGTTCGTTGTTCCAGGCGCTGCTCCACGAGTCCTTCACGAGGTACCAGTCCCTGCCGTTCCGCTGCACCCAGCCGACCACGTGGAGGGCGTGGTCGTCGGTCGTGTTTCCCGTTGCGAACCGGAAGTGCCGGGCGTTCTCGTCGATGTGCGAGGCCGGGACGTCCCAGCTCGGCACGATGGCGATTCCAGGCGGGCCAATCGAGTAGCCGGGCTCCGACATGTCGGCCGCGACGACAACCGAGTAGCCCTTGCGGACGGCGTCCTTGAAGGCGGCCATGAAGGTGTCGAGGGGCACGTTCAGGTAGCTCTTGTCGTGCCACCAGTTGTCGGGGACCCGGTACTCGGCGCGCTGCCAGTACGGCTGGTCGAGCACCGAGAGGAGCGCGACGTAGTCGTCCGGGTCGAGGCGCGCGACCTGCTCGAGATACTGCTTCGGGGTGAGGCTGTTGCCGTCCGCGATCAACGTTGTGGCTCGAACCGTCACCTCCGGGGCTTCGTGGTACAGTGCGAGCGCGGACTCTTCTGGCCCATGCACCTGCTCCACTTCGGGATCTACGGGACCTGCTTCGCCCTCGCCGTCCTCAGCTCCATCTTTCCGTTGGTCAACGCGGAGGTCGTGCTCCTCGGCTACGTGGTGGCCGCCAAGTCGGATTGGCGGGAGGCGCTGCTGTTCGCGGCGATCATGGCCGTCGGGCAGATGGTGGGGAAGGCGGGGATGTACTGGTTCGGCCGGGGGGCGGCGCGCGTCCCGTCCGAGCGAACCCGCCGGTCGATCGAGCGGTGGGAGGCCCGCCTCCGGCGCTCGCCGCGGTCGGTCATGCTGTTCGTGCTGCTGAGCGCCTCGACGGGGTTCCCGCCCTTCTACGTCCTCAGCATCCTGGTCGGCACGCTCCGGATCAACTTCTGGGCGTTCCTCGGCGTCGGGCTCGTGGGGCGCCTGCTTCGCTTCGGCCTCATCGCGATGTTCCCCTCCGGGATCTCCCGGCTCCGCTGACGGGATCGGCCGCCTTCCGCGGGCCCGCGCGCGGCACGGCTCACCGCTCGCGCAGCGCGTTCACCTTCCGCTGGAGCTGCTCGCAGGGAGTACCGTCGGGGCCGGTCACCGCCCGCTCGAACGATCCGTAGGCGGGGTTCGGGACGACGAACCAGCGGCGGCCCCACCAGGCCGCGTGCTCCTCCACGATCTCATTCCGCGCCGCCAGGTCGAGGTCGCCCGCGTTGGCGAAGTCGTTGAGGTCGTCGCCGACGAGGAGGAGCACGCGATAGGACTGCGCAACCCACTCCCGGCGCGGCGACTTGTCGCCGGTCTTCCACTCGGGACGCTCGCCGAGCACCAGGACGGTGTCGGGCTCGGTGCTCAGCGGCAGCCCCAGCTTCTGGAGATTGCGGCGAGTGGCGGCTTCCTCCCCGGCGGCGCGGTTGGTGACGTAGAACGGCGTGACGCCGCGCCCGCGCGCGTACAGCAGGAAGTCGGCCGCGCCGAGGATCGCGGCGGCCGCGGCCTCCTCGACCCACTCGTCCCACGCGGCCTGGTTGAAGCGGATCCCCCGCCTGATCATCCGCGCCTCGAAGGGCGAGTTGTCGAAAACGGTCTCGTCGAGATCAAGGATGATGGCGGGCGGCTGCCCGGCCTCCCCCTGGCGCTCCTCGGTCGCCCCCACCCACTCGGGGTCGGCGAGCGCCGCGTCGAGCGCCTGGCGCGCGGCCGTGTAGACCTGGCGGGCGGAGGCCCGGTACTCGGCCGCCGTCTGCATCCACAGCACGGCGTTGACCAGGGCTGTGGCCGGCTGGCACTCGGGGTGGCTCGCCGGCAGCACGGTGGAAGCCGGGCCGGCCGGCGCCGGCACCGTGGCGTGCGCGCAGCCCAGGCAGCCGAACAGCAGCACGAGAGCCGCGATTCTCATGGCAACAGCGTAGCGTACCAGCGGGAACGCCTGTCACGCTGCGATCGGATCCGTCCGCGCTACTGTTCGAGGCGCAGCGGGCCGAGGTAGACGTGGGTGGGGTGGTCCAAGCGGCCCGAGAAGATCATGATGCCGCGGATGCGCGCGAGGTCCATCTCCCGCCCGCGGGGGGCGCGGCGTATCTCGTCGATGGGGATGCGGAAGGTGTTCTCGCCGGGCTGAACGACCAGGCGGCGGTTGAACCGATCCTCCAGGCGCCGGTTGTGCCTGGCGTCGTGGATCCGGACCGTCATCGTGAGGGGGGCGTCGAGGTCGGAGACGATGGTCAGCGCCAGGGTCCGGTAGCCTCGCCAGTCCGGGTACGGCTCTTCGAAGTCCAGCCCCGGGTACTTGCCGGGCGCCAGGTCGAGGCGCGCGAGGCCGGCCGATGGCGTGAGCCGGCTGCCTTCCTCCTCGATCAACTCGCGCTCCCACCACGAGCCGTCGAGGGCGAAGAGCGTGGGCATCGACCGGTGGCGCTCGACGTAGAGCGAGACCGTCCGCGCGAATCCCACCCCCGAGCCCGCCAGTAGCGCGAGGCCCGCCAGTCCCGCCGCCCAGGCGGTGCGCCTGGCGG
>DAOPQX010000168.1:0-7816 GCA_035348395.1 Vicinamibacterales bacterium
CGCGATCCATCGCCTCGACCATGAACTCGGCCGAGACGGGGTGGATGAGCGCGTCCACGATGGCCGAGTAGACCAGCGGCGGGGCGGACGCCTTCGGGCCCGGCTGCGGCTGCTGCAGCGCCGACGCGGCCAGGCCGGCCCAGCCCGCCAGGACCGCGGCCAGCGAAGCCCGCACGATGGAGCGGCGCGCTTTGGACTGGGACAAGGGGATCCTCGAGCCCTCGCAACGGATGGGCGCACGTTGATTATACCTACTCCTGCCAATCGGCAAGGCCGTGCGACAGACCACTGTCACGAGAACAACCACAAAGGACACGAAGGACACGAAGAACACCGCGAGACGGTCAGCGCCGGCCTTCGGCGGCCGCCGCCTCGTCCGCGCAGGGCCCTGACCCGGCCTTCCTTTGTGATCTTTGTCGTTCAAGCCGTCCGTGGACAGGTCGCCGCGACCTACTTGGTGGTCGCCTTTTCGAGCAGAGCGCGCGCGGCGGCGTGCGACAGGTCGAGCGCGAGCGCGCGGTTGGCCTCGGTCTGTGCTCCCAGCGCGTCGTCGAGCGAGAGCAGCACTTCGCCGAGTGCGACGTGCGCGTCGGGGGTGGCTTGACACCAGATCGAGATGCGGAACGACTCGGTGGCCTCGTGCAGGCGGCCGGCGCGCTGGTGGATGCGGCCCACGAGCAGGTGCACGTCGGCCTGGTAGGGCTGCAGGTAGAGCGAGCGTTTCAGCTCGGAGATCGCCTCGACGTCGCGCTGCGCGTCGAACAGCCGGCGCCCGCGATCGCGGTGGAAGGCCGCGAGGTCGCTGAGCTCGCGCTGCTCGCCCGGCGCAGCCGTGCGCTCGACCAGCGACAGGCGCGGGGCCTCGAGGTCCAGGCTCACCCGCTCGAGGCCACGCGGCACTTCCTCGCCTGCCGGGCGCTTGCGGTGCAGCTCGGCGTAGGTCGACGACAGCTGGCGCGCCAGCTCGCGCTCGCGCTCCCCTTCGATGGTGGCCCCGGCCGACTTCAGCGCGGTGCCGAGGACGAAGTGGGCATCGGGGTCGGCGGGGTTCCGTCGCACGGCTTCGCGCAGCCAGTAGATGGCCCCCTGCGGATCGCGCTCGAACCAGTAGGCGTAGCCGAGGTTGAAGGCGTAGTCCGGGTCCTCGGGCGCGAGGTCGGCCGCCTTGGTGAAGTAGTAGGTCGCGCGCGCCACCTGCCGCGTGCCGGCGCGCCGCAGCTGCACGACGCCCAGGTTGTTGAAGGCGGTCGCGGCGGGTGCCTCGGCGACGAGCCCGTCCAGCGCCTCGAACGCGGCGTCGTAACGCTGGAGCGACAGCTCCGACAACGCCGCCAGGAAGCGCGCCCGGCGCGCCAGGCGGGCGCCGGGCGGCACCTTGGCAACCGCCTGCAGGGCCCGCTCGTGCTCCCCCTGTGTCGTGTGGGCCTGCCACAGCGCCATGAGGATCTCCTCGTCGCCCGGTGCGAGCGCCAGCGCCGACTGCAGCAGCCGCACCTGGGCGCCGGGCGTCTCGGCCGCGAGGCCCTTCACGAACAGCTCGAACGCGTGGAGCGGCCGCTCCCCCGCTGGCACGGGGGGCGGCCCCGCCGTGCCGGCCACCATCCGCCTGGCCAGCGCCTCGACCAGGGCGAAGAGGCGATCGACCGGCCCACGCTCGACGATCTCCTCGGCCGCGCTCCCCGTGTCGAGCCTGATCGTCCGGACCCGCAACTCGAGCCGGCCGCCCTCGGCGTGGAACGTGCCCACCGCGGCGTGCGCGGCTCCAATCAGCTGCCCGACGCGGATGGTCGTGGCGTCGCTCAGGAGGGCCGAGGGCGGCAGCCCGAGGCGCTCGAACGCCTTCAGCCGGTCCTCGCGCGGGATGGCGGAGGCCCCGAAGCGGCCCAGGTCGCGTGTCAGCAGGAGTGCCGAGCCCTCTGCCAGCCACTGCAGGGACGCGTCGCGCGACGCGTTCTCGAAGGGAACGACGAGGACGGGCTCGCCCGGGCGGACCGGCTGCGCGCCGGCGAGCGGCGCGAGCGCGAACAACACGAGGGCGGCCGCGATCGGCTTGGTCATACACCTGGGTGGGGTCATACCCCTGGGTGGACGTCGAGCACGCACGTTCGGTCCCCCACGGCCCGGCAGGCCCGGACCTCCACGCGGCCGTCGACCCGGTGCAGCTCCAGCAGCCGCGACACCAGCGCGGCATAGAACCCGCACAGGGGTGCCGGCGCCGCCTCCCGGACGTTGCAGAAAAGCGATGCGCGAAGATCGACGGTGCCGCGGCCCCGCCGCAGCCGGACGACGGCCCGGCTGCCTGCGTACGACTGCCGGACGGTCCGGCGGATCAGCGCGATCGCGGCCCGCTGCCGGAACGGCCGGGGCGAGAAGCGAACGAGCCACTGCCGCCTGCCGCCCTGCGCCGCCATGGTCCACTCGGCCGCGTAGCGCCCGGCGAGCTCCACCACGCGGGGGTAGACGTGGTCGTCCTGGCGCAGGAAGCTGAGCACCGCGTGGAGCGGGGCGAGACCGATGGTGCCGTTGCGCAGTCCCGTGGGATTGAGCCAGTTCTCGTAGAATTCGAGCCGCCCCGGTAGGAGGTCGGCGATGGCCTGGTGGAGGCTGGCGACCAGCACCCGGCCGATTCCCGCTTCGGTCATTTTCTGTTAAGGTAGAAACGCCCGTGGATGCGGCAATCCTTGCCGGAGGCCAGGCGCGCCGGCTCGCCGGCCGCGACAAGAGCGCGTTGCTCGTCGGCGGCCTCACGATACTCCAACGGCAGCTCTCGGTGCTGCACGGGGTTGCCGAACGGGTGGTGCTGATCGGGGGCCGCGCCCCCCGTGACCCGGCGCCCGGCCTCGCGATCGAGGCCGTGCCCGACCTGGTCGCCGGAGGCGGCGCCCTTGGCGGCCTGCACACTGCGCTGTCGGCCGCCCGCAGCCCGCACGTCCTCGTGCTCGCCTGCGATCTCCCGTTCGTCAGCCGTGCCTTCCTGCGGTACCTCGCCGCGCTGACCGGCCCGGCGTACGACGCGATCGTTCCCCGCGCGCCGGACGGCTGGCAGCCCCTGTGCGCGATCTACCGCCGCGACCTCGCGGCGGCCTTCGGCGAGCGGGTCGCCTCGGGACGGCTGAAGGTCGTCGACGCGCTGGCGGAACTGCGCGTGCGGGAAGTCGGGCCCGCCGAGATCGCGTCGGTGGAGCCGGACGAGCGCCTGTTCCTGAACGTCAACACGCCCGAAGACCTCGCGCGCGCGATCGAATTATTGCACAAGAAGAGCCGATGATCCTTCCTGTCCACGACGCCCTCCGCCGCCGGATCACCGCCGCGCTCCAGGCCCTGTACGGCCTGGACGCGGAGGAGGTCCCTGCATTTCCCATCAACTACCCGCCGTCACGCGAGCTGGGGGATCTCGCCATCCCGGTGGCCTTCGAGCTGGCGCGCCGGCTGCGGCGGCCGCCCAAGGCGATCGCCGAGGAGCTGGCCGGCTCGATTGGCGGGGTGCCGGGAGTGGCGCGGGTGGAGGCCACGCGGGGGTACCTGAACGTCTTCCTGGATCGCGGGACTTTCCTGCGCGGCCGGCTGGAGCCGTCCTCACCGGAGCCTCCGCCCGCCGCCGGTCCGAAGACGATCGTCGAGCACACCGCGATCAACCCGAACAAGGCGGCTCACATCGGGCACCTGCGGAACGCGGCGCTCGGCGACACGCTGGTGCGCGCCCTGCGGTTCCGCGGCGAGCGGGTCGAGGTGCAGAACTACATCGACGACACCGGCGTCCAGGTTGCCGACGTGGTGGTCGGCTTCCGTGAACTGGAGGGCAAGGGGCTCGAGGAGGTCCGGTCGGTCGCCGGGCAGCCGCGGTTCGACTACTACTGCTGGGACCTCTACGCCCGGGTTTCCGAGTGGTACGAGGAAGACCGCGCCCGGCTCGAGGCTCGCGGCCGCGCGCTGCACGACATCGAGCACGGCGGAAACGAGTCGGCCGAGATTGCCGCCCTCGTCGCCGACCGGATCGTCCGCTGCCACCTGCAGACGATGGCGCGGATGAACGTGGACTACCACCTGCTCGCCTGGGAGGGCGACATCCTCCGCCTGCAGTTCTGGGCGCGCGCCTTCGAGGTGCTGAAGCAGGCGGGGGCGGTCTACCTCCAGTCACAGGGGCGGCTGGCGGGCTGCTGGGTCATGGCGATCGACGACGGGGACGCGCCCGAGGCGGTGGCCGAGGCCGGCGGCCTGGACGAGGAGCGCGAGGGGGAGCGCGAGAAGGTGATCGTGCGCTCCAACGGAACCGTGACCTACGTCGGCAAGGACATGGCGTACCAGTTCTGGAAGTTCGGCCTCCTCGGCCGGGACTTCCATTACCGCCCCTTCGAGCGGGACGCCGATGGCGAGGTGATCTGGGCGACCTCGAGCGTCGAGGTGGCCGGGGGCGAGGCGCACCCGCCCTTCGGCGGGGCCGCGGCCGTCTACAACGTCATCGACGTCCGCCAGTCCTACCTGCAGAAGCTGCTGAAGCAGGCCCTGGTCGCGATCGGCCACCCGCGCGAGGCGGAACGGTCGTCGCACTTCTCCTACGAGATGGTGGCGCTGACCCACAACACCGCCCGGCAGCTGGGGTACGAGCTGTCGGCCGAGGACGCGGCCCGTCCGTTCGTCGAGGTGTCGGGGCGCCGCGGCCTCGGGGTGAAGGCCGACGACCTGCTCGACGTGCTGGTCGCCAAGGCCGGCGAGGAGGTGGGGCGGCGCAACCCCGACCTGGACGAGGCCGCGGCCGGGAAGATTGCCAGGGCCATCGCGATCGCCGCGGTCCGCTATTTCATGATCCGGTTCTCGCGCGGGAAGGTGATTGCCTTCGACATCGACGAGGCGCTGAACTTCGAGGGTGAAAGCGGCCCGTACTTGCAGTATGCTGTGGTCCGCGCCAACAACATCTTCCAGAAGCTCCGCGACCGCGAAGGCATAGGCGAAGCGGAGTTCCTGAGCCCCCTCGGCGGAACGCCCGAGCAGGAACTGGCCGGCGAGGTACACGGGCACGATCTTTGGGCACTGGTGCTCGAGGCCGCCCGGCTCGACGAGGTGGTCGAGCAGGCGGTTCGGACGTTGGAGTTCTCGGTGCTGGCCAAGTACGCGTTTGGCCTGGCCCAGATGTTCAACGCCTTCTACCACCGGTACCCCATCCTGAACGAGGAGCGTGACGATGCGCGGCGGTGGCGGGCAGCCGCCGTCAGCTACTGCCGGAACCAGCTCACTGCTGCGCTCGGACTGATGGGGATCCCGGTCCCGCCAAGGATGTAGAAGGGCGGCCGTCCCGATTCGAGGGTTGATATGTCGCCGATCGTCGGCATCACGCCGTGCCGGAGCCTCCCCGACTACCTGGAATCGGTCCGCCGGGCCGGCGGAGAGCCGCGCGTGCTCGATCCCTTGAAGGATCGGCCCGAGGCGGTGATCTCGGAACTCGGCGGCCTGCTGCTGACCGGCGGCGTGGACGTGGATCCCGCGCGGTACGGGGAGGAGCGCCAGCCGACGGTGACCTGTGTCGAGCCGGATCGGGACGCGTTCGAGTTCGGCCTGTTCGACGCGGCCCGCGCCGCCAACCTGCCCGTGTTCGGGATCTGCCGGGGCATCCAGGTGATGAACGTGGCGATGGGCGGGACGCTGGTGCAGGACATCCCCACGCAGATGGCCGGCAGCCTCGAGCACACCATCCCCGCCCCGGCCTTCGCCGTGGCCCACGAGATCTGGGTGTCGAAGGGCAGCCGGCTGTGGACGCTGATGCAGGAGAAGATGGCCGACGGCGACGGCTGCTCGGTGAACAGCCGCCACCACCAGGCCGTCAAGAAGGTCGCCCCGGGCTTCGAGGTGACGGCCACCGCCCCCGACGGGGTCGTGGAGGCGATCGAGTGCGCGCACTCCCCCTTCTGTCTCGGCGTGCAGTGGCACCCGGAGAACTTCTGGCGGACCGGAGAGTTCCGGCCGTTGTTCGAGGGCTTCATCGAGGCGTGCCGCGGCTGACGCGGTCGCGGGACGCCGGGCGGGCCATCGGACCGTGCCGCCCGGAACGAGGCGGCATGGAAACCAGAGCGCGGACGGTGTCACTGGTGCGTCGAGGCGTGACCAACCTGCTGGCGAAGCGGCCCTTCTGTATCTCGTTCGAGGTCACCTACAACTGCAACGCCCAGTGCGGCCACTGCCACCTCGGGGGCGCCGCCAACAACCCCCGGGAAGTCCGGGCCCCCGCGGAGCGGTTCGGCGAGCTGGCCCGGCGCTTCAAACCGGTGGTGGCGCAGGTATCGGGCGGCGAGCCCCTGCTCCGGGCCGACATCGACGACATCGTCTCCGCGATCCGCGTCCCCAACCGCGCCCCGTTCGTCGTGCTGACGACCAACGGCTTCCTGCTGACGCGGGAGCGGTACGAGCGGCTGCGGAAGGCCGGCGTGGACGAGTTCTCGCTGTCGTTCGACTTCCCCGACGAACGCCACGACCACTTCCGTGGCATCCCGGGGCTGTTCCGGCGAATCGCGTCGCTGATGGAGGGGTTCCGGCCGGATGAGGCCAAGGCCATCACGCTGTCGGCGGTGGTGCACCGCGACAACTTCCGCGACCTCGAGGCGCTGGCCGAGCAGGCCCGGGCGTGGGGCGTGCGGATGAACTTCTCCACCTACACCTGGCTGAGGACCGGCAAGAAGGAGCTGATGATCCCCGCCAGCGAGATGGACGAGTTCAAGGCGGTCATCGAGCGGCTCATCGCGCACAAGCGGCGGCACCAGACGATTTACACGTCCGACTACGTGTTCCGGAACATGATCCGATTCTTCGAGCACGGGGCGGTGCCGGGCTGCCAGGCGGGCGTCAAGTTCTTCGTGGTCAACCCGGCGGGGTCGGTCTCGCCCTGTGGGCTCATCATCAAGAACTACGAGTCGCCGGCACAGATCCGCGAAGAGTTCCTGGCACAGAACGACTGCACGGCGTGCTACACCTCCATCCGGGGCGGATCCGAACGCCCTCTCCGCTACCTGATCGGGGATAACCTCAACCGCCTTCGCCTTCCCGCGACATCCATGTGAACGAAGCAGTCGAGCCGCAGGTCGACCGCGCTCGGCGCCGCCGCACGCGAATCCTGCTCGCCGCCATCCCGGCCGCGTTCCTCGTCGGGCTCGTCGGGCTGTGGATTGCCGCGCCCGACATCCGCCAGAGCAAGAGCCTGTGGGTGCTCTTCCTCTACTGCTTCCCGTCCGAGTTCGTGATCGCGGTCGTTCCCCACGAGCCCGCGCTGCTGTATTTCGCGAAGTTCCACGACCCGTGGACGATCGCCGGGGTATCGGCGGTGGGAACCGTCCTGACCGAGTGGGTGAACTACCTGGTGGTCGCGTGGATTGCCGACGTGTCGTTCTTCCGGAAGCTGATTCGCGGCAAAGCGGTGACCAGGCTGATCGGCTGGTTCCACCGCGCCCCCTTTGCGACGCTCCTGGTGGCGGGGATCACGCCGGTCCCGTTCTACCCGTTCCGGTTCCTCGCCGTCATCGGCCGGTATCCCCTTCCCAAGTACCTGCTCGCCGTCCTGATGTCGCGGACGCCCCGCTTCTGGATCATCTGCGTGGCGGGCGCTGCGCTGGGGTTCTCCGACGCGGTGATCGTAGCGTTTGCGCTGGTCCTGGCCGCCGCCGGCCTCGCGCCGGCGGCCCGCGCCCTGTGGAGGAAGAAGCTCCGGCCCGCGGCGCTCAAAAACGACTGAAGACCCCGACCGCCTCGACGTGAGCCGTGTTGGGGAACAGATCGAACGCCTCGAGATGCTCGAGGGCGTAGCCGGCGTCGAGCAGGCGCCGCGCGTCGCGGG
>DAOPQX010000169.1:0-7802 GCA_035348395.1 Vicinamibacterales bacterium
AGCACCTCCAGCACCTTCGGCACCAGCACCTCCAGCACCTTCGGCACCAGCACCTCCAGCACCTTCGGCACCAGCACCTTCAGCACCTTCGGCACCAGCACCTTCAGCACCTTCGGCACCAGCACCTCCAGCACCCCAGCACCTCCTGCACCTCCAGCACGACACGGCTCCCTCTCGCCCCTTGTGCTATATTTCGCTTCCTCGCGCTTGCGACGCCTGCCGGACCCGTGCCGGTCGAATCCATGTCCTTTGTCCGCTTGCTCAAGACGCTGTTCGCCTCCCCTCGCGTGACGGAGCCTGCCTCCGTTCTCCTCGTGCGCCAACCCTCGTCTCCCGTCGATCCGGGCGCCGCCCGCGACGACGTCGAGGCCGCCGGCGCGCGGGTGCGACAGATCGTCGAGCAGCTCTACGGCGGACGCTCGCTCCGGATCCGCGCCGTGGACGCGGGCTCGACCAACGCCGAGGAGATCGAGCTGACGGCGCTCGGCAACGCGTACTACGACATCGAGCGCTTCGGCCTCAGCTTCGTCGCGTCGCCGCGGCACGCCGACATCCTCATGGTGAGCGGGCCGGTGACGCGCAACCTCGAACGCGCCCTGCGCACGACCTACGAGGCAGCCCCTCATCCCTGCATCGTCGTGGCGGTGGGGGACGGCGCGTGCGACGGCGGCATCTGGCGCGGATCGTACGCGGTGGTGGGGGGAGTGGACGCGGTGATCCCGGTGGACATCCGGATCCCGGGCGACCCTCCGACGCCATCCGAGATCCTGCGCGGCCTGGCCGAAGGCCTCGGCCGCCTGCCGGTTGCGGCGGGGGACGGGCGCAGGGAGGCACGGGGTGACTGAGACTCTGGTCCAGGCGGGCATCCTCGCGGGCCTCGGAGGCGCCCTCCTGTCGGGATTGGTCGCCCTGGTCGCCGGCTCTGCCCGGGCTCGCGCCGCCGCGCACGCCCTGCTGGCTATCGCGTCAGCCGCCGGCGCCGCAGCGGCCTTCGTGTTCCTGGCGGCCGGCCTGGCGCCGCTCGAGCTCGGCGCGTCGCCGCTCTTCTTCGGCGCCCCGCTCGCCGTCGATCGGCTCTCGTCGTTCTTCCTGCTGCTGGTCCACCTGGTCGTGCTGCTCGCGTCCTGGTTCGGCTGGCGCTACACGGAGCTCGAGCGGCACATGTACCCCGCCAGGGCGGTGCTGCCGCTGACGGCCATCTTCGTGGCCGGCATGCAGGGGGTGCTGCTCTCCACCGGCCTCGCGGCGTTCCTCCTCTTCTGGGAGGCGATGTCGGTGGCGTCTTTCTTCCTCGTGATGTCGGACGGGCGCGACGAGTCGCGCCGGGCGGCGCTGCTCTACCTCGCCATCGCGCAGTTCGGCGCGGGCGCCCTGCTGGTCGGCATGGGCCTCCTGTCGGGCGGCGACGTGCTGGCCACGTTCGCGACGCTGGGCGCCGCCACGCCGTCACTCGGCGGCAGCCGGGCCGCGCTCGCCACGCTGCTGGTCGTGTTCGCGTTCGCCTCCAAGGCGGGGCTGGTGCCCCTGCACGCCTGGCTGCCCGAGGCGCACCCGCGCGCGCCCAGCCATGTCTCCGCGCTGATGTCGGGCGCCATGCTGAAGGTGGCCGTCTACGGCCTGCTGCGGTTCACGTCGGCCTGCTGGCCCGACCTGCCCGCGGTGTGGGGGATCGGCCTGCTCGTGCTCGGCCTCGGTGGCGCGGCAAAGGCGGCAATCCACGCGAACCTCGATCGCGACGTGAAGCGGGTGCTGGCCTGGAGCAGCGTCGAGAACGTCGGCCTGATCTTCGCGATGTTCGGCTTCTCCCTTGTCTTGCGGGGACGTGGCCTGCAGGCGGCCGCCGACGTCGTCCAGGCCGCGATGTTCCTGCACATCCTCGCGCACGCGCTCTTCAAGTCGGGCCTGTTTCTCGCGGCCGGCGCCACGCTGACGGCGGTGGGTTCGCTGAAGATCGAGGCGCTGGGCAGCCTGGCGAACCGGATGCCGCGCCTCTCGGCGGGCGCGCTCGCCCTCTCGCTCGCCGCGGCGTCGTTGCCTCCCTTCGGGGCGTTCGCGGCCGAGTGGCTGCTGCTCCAGGGTGCGCTGGTGGCGCTCGCGGCCGGCGATCCGGCAGCGGCGGTCGCGTCGGCCGGCGTCCTGCTCGGGCTCGGCACCGTCGCGGGGCTCGCGGTGTTCGCCATGGTGCGCCTGTTCGGCTTCGTCTTTCTCGCCGAGCCGCGGTCGAACGCGGCGCGCGCCGCCTCGGAGCCCGGCACGGCGCTCCGGGGACCGGTGCTCGCGGCGGCCGGCCTGGTCCTGGCCCTAGGCGTCGCGTCGCCCTGGGCCTCCCCGCTGCTCCCCCGCGGGATCGACGGCCGGGTCCTGACGGTGATCCCGTTCCCGTCGGAGAACGGCATGGCGACGCTCGTCTCGCACGCCGACCTCCTTCCCGTGGCCGGCCTGGCGCTCGCGCTGGCGGCCGCGGCCGCCGCCGCGACGCTCGCCTGGCGGCGCCTCGGGCGCGCGGGAGGCACCCGCCGGTACCACACGTGGGACTGCGGGCAGCCGATCGACGCCTCCATGGAGTACACCGCCACGGCGTTCTCAGCCCCCGTGCGGCACTTCCTCCGCGACATCGTGCGGGCCGAGAAGCACGTCGCCTTCCGGCCGGTCGTCGAGAGCAATCCGTGGATTCGCACGGGCGAGATGGAGTTCCGGCGTTCGGCGGGCGTGCTCGAGCGGGTCTACTACCCCATCGCGGGGTTGATCGAGGCGGTCGGTGCGCGGCTCAAGCAGGTGCAGAACGGCGTCATCCAGTTCTACATCGGCCTCATCCTGGCCACGCTGCTCCTCGCGCTCTGGGTGGCGCTGTGAACCGCATTCTCCTGACCACGGTCTCCGGCGTGACGGTGGTGGCCCTGGCGCCGCTCGCCGCAGGGCTGGTGCGCCGCTTCAAGGCCATCCTGCAGGGCCGGCGCGGCGCTCCCGTGCTGCTGCCCTACTGGACCATCGCCACGCTGTTGCGCAAGGAGACGGTCGTCTCGTCGAGCACCACG
This sequence comes from Vicinamibacterales bacterium, assembly GCA_035348395.1. GTDB lineage: Bacteria > Acidobacteriota > Vicinamibacteria > Vicinamibacterales > Fen-181 > JARKSS01. Next base: position 3,036 of record DAOPQX010000169.1, read on the forward strand.
TGGGTGTCGCGGGTCGTGCCCGTCGTCGTGCTCGCGTGCGCCCTCGTCGCGGCGTTCGCACTTCCGCTGGCCTCGCGCGGCGGAGCGGCCGCGCCGCTTTCGCACCTGGCGGCGGTCGCAGGAGTCTGGATGCTCGGCGCCGTGTTCCTGGTGCTCGGCGGGATCGACTCGGCGAGCGCGTTTGGCGGCATGGGCGCCAGCCGCGAGATGACGATCGCGGCGTTCCTCGAACCGGCGATCATCGTCACGCTGGCGGCGTTCGGGCTCGCCGCCGGCGCGTCGACGGTGGACGGCATGCTGTCGGTGGCGGGCACCGGCCTGGTCGAGCGCCCGTGGCTGCTCCCGGCGGTGGCGGCGCTCGCGCTCGTCGCGCTCGGCGAGAACTCGCGCTACCCCGTGGACAACCCGGCCACCCACCTCGAGCTGACGATGGTGCACGAGGCGATGGTGCTGGAGTACTCCGGCCCGCCGCTGGCGCTGCTGGAGCTGGCCGGCATGATCAAGCTGGCGACGTTCACCCTGCTCGTCGCCAACTTCGTGGCACCCTTCGGCCTGGCGACGCCCGCGGGCGGCCTGCTTGCGATCCTGGTGGCCCCAGTCGCGGCCGCGGCGAAGCTGGCTGCCGGGATGGCCGGTCTCGCCCTGCTCGAGTCGAGCATGGCCAAGCTGCGCTTCTACGGGCTGCCCGAGTACTTCTTCGGCGCGCTCTTCCTCGGGCTCACCAGCCTCGCGCTGGGCCTGATCGTGGGGTGGCTGTGAACGTCGACTCCCTCCCCGTGCAGGACGTGCTCGTCGGGGCGATGCTGCTGGCGTCGTTCTTCTCGGTCGGCCGGAAGCGCCTCCCCACCTTCCTGCGCTACTACGCCGTGTCTTCGGCCTGCCTGGCCGGGGTGATCGCGGCGAGCGCGATCCGGACCGGGCACCCGGCGGAGTACGCCGGCGCCATGCTGACCCTGATTGTGAAGGTGACCGCCATTCCCGCCGGGCTGCTGCTCATCGCGCGCCGGTCGGGCGAGCTGCGACTGCACCCGATCACGCGGCCCGTGCTCTCCTACGCCCTGGCGCTGGTGGCGCTCGTGGCCGCGTACCTGATGTCGCGGCGGGTGCCGCTGAAGGTCGCGGCGCAGGCGGGCGCCGGGCTCGCCCAGGTCTGGGGCCTGCTCTTCGTCGCGCTTGCCCTGATCCTGATCGGCTTCCTGATCCTGATCATCCGCCGCGACCTCTACTCGCAGATCATCGGGTTCCTGACGCTCGAGAACGGGATCTCGGCCTTCGCCGTGGTCGCGATCGGGGGCGCGCCGTTCCTGATGGAGATGGGCATCTTCGCCGTCATCGCCAGCGGCGTGCTGCTGATGGCGATCCTCAGCCAGCAGGTGCACGAGATCTACCGCTCGCACGACACGGCCGTGCTCCGCGACCTGACCGACTGACATGGCGCTCCTCGGATCCTTCATCGTGCTCCTGGCCGCCGCGGCCCACGCCGTCGCTGCCCGTGACGTTCGCGCGGCGCTTCGAGGGGGCGTGGTCGCGGCGGTCGTCGCCGCGGCCGGCCTCGGAGGCCTTGCCGTCTCCGTCTTCGCCCGGGGAACCGCCCGGCCGAGCCCGGCCTGGACCATCGATCGCTTCGGCGCCCTGATGCTCCTGCTGGTGGCGGCCGTCTACCTCGGCACGGCCCTCAGCAGCCGGCGTTACATCGGCGCCGAGCACGAGGCGGGCATTCTCTCGAGCGGCCGGGTACGCTTGTACTGCGCCCTGATACCGCTGTTCGTGATGGCGATGGTCGCCGCGGTGGCCACCGACCACCTCGGCATCCTCTGGATCGCGCTCGAGGCCACGACGCTGGCCACGACGCCGCTGGTGGCGCTCTACAGGAAAGACGGCGCGGTCGAGGCGGCGTGGAAGTACCTGCTCCTGTGCTCGGTGGGGATCAGCGTCAGCCTGCTGGGCCTGCTGCTGGTCGCCTACGCGGGCGTGGGCGCGGGGCTCCCGGTCGAGTCGGCGCTCTCGCTTGGCGCGCTCGCCACGCGGGCCGACGCGCTGGACCCCGAGGTGATGCGTTGGGCGTTCGTCTTCCTGTTCGTGGGCATCGGGACGAAGGTGGGCTTCGTGCCGATGCACCCCTGGCTGCCCGACGCGCACAGCCGCACGCCATCGCCCGTCTCGGCGGCCCTGTCGGGCGTGCTGCTCAACGTCGCGCTCTACGGCCTGCTGCGGGCGAAGGCCCTGGTGGATCTCGCGCTCGGAACGGCCGGCTGGACCTCCGCCTTCTTCTGGGCGTTCGGCCTCGGGTCGGTGCTCTTCGCCGCCTTCGTCCTGCTGCACCAGCAGAACTACAAGCGGATGCTGGCGTACCACAGCGTCGAGCACATGGGGCTCATCGCCTTCGGCGTGGCCATGGGACCGGCCGGCGCCGCCGGGGCCGTGATGCACATGGTCGGCCACACCCTGGCGAAGAGCGCGCTGTTCCTCTCGGCCGGCGAGATCCTCCTCCACCGGCACACGACGAAGATCGCGAACATCGGACAGCTCTGGAGAACGCTGCCGCGGACCTCGCTCGGGTTCCTGCTCGGGTTCCTCGGGCTCATCGGCGCCCCGACGTCGGTCATCTTCGCGAGCGAGCTGACCTTCCTGATGGCGGCCGCTCGGCAGCGTCCCTACTCGGCCGTTGCCCTGGTCGTCGCGCTCGCCATCGTCGCCGTCGGCGTCCTTTACCACGTGTTCGCGATGCTGTTCTCGGAAGGAGGGCGCCCGGTTCCCGAGGTGCGGAGCGCCGAGCCGTTCAACCTGACGCACGCGGTGGTCGCCGCCGAGCTGGCGCTGCTCTTCGCCGGCGGCCTGTTCTTCCTCACCTCGCCGGGCTACGGCCTGGCGGCGAGCATCGCCAGTACATTCACGCCGCTCCCATGAACGCCGAGACCCTGCTCCGTTCGCTCACCCCCGTGCGCGCCATCCGCTGGTCGGCCGACCGGCGCCCGGTCGGCAGCGTCGAGCCAGGCGACTTCGCGTCGGTGGCCACCGCCCTGCACGTGGATGCGAAGCTGCCCCTGGACCTGTTCTTCGCGACCGACGACCGGCCGCATGGCCTCGGGTTCAGCCTCCACGCCGTGTTCGCCCTCGACGCCGAACACGAGTGGCTCGAGATCGAAGCGGACCTGCCCGCCAATCGCCCGCACTACCCTTCGCTCACCCGGACGCTGATGGCGGCGAACTGGTACGAGCGGTACGCCCAGGACATGTTCGGCGTGGTTGCCGAGGGACACCCCGATCCCAGGCGGCTCGTGCACCACGAGAACGTTCCCGGCGGGACGCACCCGCTCAGGAAGGACTTCGCCTGGGACACGCGGCTGGAACGGGCCGAGGGCCGCTTCCCGATGAATCACGTGGACGGGGAAGGCGTCTTCGAAATCCCGGTCGGCCCGATCCACGCGGGCATCATCGAGCCGGGCCACTTCCGCTTCAACGTCGCCGGCGAACGGATCATCACGCTCGAGGGGAGACTCTTCTTCACCCACAAGGGGGTCGAGAAGCTGCTCGAAGGCCGGACGCCTGAGGCGGCGATGCCGCTGGTGGAACGGGTCTCGGGCGACTCGGCCGCGTCTCACGCGCTCGCCTTCTGCACCGCCGTCGAGCGGGCCGCCGGCGGCCGCGTGCCCGAGGCCGCACGACTGCTGCGCGTGCTTGCCGTCGAGCTCGAGCGCTTCACGATGCACCTGCACGACGTCGCGAACATCTGCGGGATGGGCACCGGCTTCACCGTCATGGCCGCGAACGGCTTCCGCGTGAAGGAACGGCTCCAGCGCCTGTCGGCGCGGCTCTTCGGAAACCGGTTCTTCCGCGGCTTCATCGTTCCGGGCGGCGTTGCGAGGCGGCCTGGAGACGACGAACTGCAGGACGCGTCGAGGACCGTGGAGGAAGCCTGGCAGGAAGTGCAGGCGCTTGCCCGCCTGGCGCTCGACTCTGACACCCTTCGAGACCGCCTCGAGACAACCGGCGTGTTGGGCCGCGACGCGGCGCGGGCCTACGGGGCGAAGGGAGTAGCTGCGAGGGCATCTGGCCTGCCCCGCGACGCGCGGCGCGATCACCCGAACGCCGCCTATGCGGACTTGCCGTTTGGCGTGGTGCGGACCCGAAACGAAGGGGACGTGTTCGCTCGCGTCAGGGTGCGGCTCGAGGAGATGGACGACTCGCGCGCGCTCGTGCGGGAAGTGGTGAACCGGTGCCGAACCACCTCCGGCGGGCACCGCGTCCCCTGCGCACCAACGCAGGGCGAGGGTCTCGGCTGGTGCGAGGGGTGGAGGGGTCAGATCCTCGACTGGGTTCGATTGAGCGGAGGCGCGATCGACCGGGCCGTGATCCGCGATCCCTCGTTTTGCAACTGGCCGCTCTTTGCCGAGATCGGTCCCGGCAACATCGTTCCCGACTTCCCGCTCTGCAACAAGTCACTCAACCTGAGCTACTCGGGCACGGACCTCTAGAAGGCTCACGGCTCAAGGCTCAGGGCTCACGGCCCGCCGGGTGCCCGCAGCAAGACCAGGTACGTCCGCCCACCCCAGTCCTCGTCGATCCGTTCGGTGACGAACCCGGCGCGTTCCATCTCGCGCGACACCGCCTGCGCGCTGACGCCGTGGCCGTTGCGCTCACCGTCGGTCCCCGCCGGCGGCCGGTCGAGGTGCTCGAACGACCGCGGGGGAAAGTCGATCACCGCAACCCGGCCGCCCGGCTTGACGGCCCGGCGAAGCGAACGGTTGAAGGCGGCCGTGTCGGCGA
>DAOPQX010000170.1:0-7740 GCA_035348395.1 Vicinamibacterales bacterium
TGGCGGCGGGCATCATCGAGGCGTTCGCCGACCCGACCCGCGGCCGCGCGTTGGGCGCCCGCGCTCGTGCCCTGGCCGAGCGCAGGTACAGCGACGAGGCGTACATCGATCGCACGCGGCGGGCGCTCGAGGCGTTCGATCCCGCGTCGGCCCTCGGCGCCGCGGCCGGGAGCGTGTCGTGACCGGCGAGCGCCCTGCCGACCACTACAGCTACGCGGTCTACGCCGACCCGGCCACCGCGGAGTGCTTCGATCGTCGGCGCTTCGGCGGTCCGATCGGCACGCTGGTCGCCGCGACGCAGGAGCAGCTGCTGCTGTCGGCGCTGCCGGGAGTCGAGGGACAGGCCGTGCTCGACGTGGGGACGGGCACGGGACGTGCCGCGCTCGTGCTCGCCAGGCGCGGGGCGCGCGTCATCGGCCTGGATGCCTCGGAGCAGATGCTCGCGGTGGCACGGAGCCGCGCGGGCGCCGAGGGGCTGGGCGTGGAGTTCGTGGTGGGCGACGCCCACCGCCTCTCCTACGGTGACCGGGCCTTCGACGCGGCGATCAGCCTGCGGCTGCTGATGCACGCGCCCGACTGGCGGCAGTGCCTCGGGGAGTTGTGCCGGGTGACGCGCGACCGGGTGGTGTTCGACTACCCGGCGTGGTTCAGCGGCGCGGCCCTGCAGGCGATGGGGCGCCGTGTCGCAGCGGCGCTGGGATCGCGAACCGAGGCGTACCGGGTGCTGCGCCACAGGGCGGTCGACCGCGAACTGGCGCGCCACGGTTTCCGCGTGATCGCGCGCCACCGCCAGTTCGTGCTGCCGATTGCCCTGCACAAGGCGATCGGATCGCGCGCCTTCACCCTGGGTACCGAGAAGCTGATGGCACGGGGCGGCCTCCTTCGCCTGCTCGGCTCGCCGGTGACCGTGGTTGCGGCCCGCGACCGGGACGGGGCGCGATGAGGCCCGGGACCGGCGACCCGGTGCTCGTCACCGGCGCCACCGGCTTCACAGGCGGGCACCTGGCGCGCGGCCTCGCGGCGCGGAACTTCCGCGTCCGGGTTCTCGCCCGCGATCCCGAGAAGGCGCGCGACCTCACGACCGCCGGCATCGAGATCGCGGCGGGCGATCTCACCAGCCCCGCGTCGCTCGAGTGCGCGGTGCAGGGGATCGCGACCGTCTACAACGTCGCGGCCATCTACAGGGAGGCCGGCGTGCCGGCGTCGGCCTACCGCGCCGTGAACGCGGAGGCCGTCGGCGCGCTCATCCGCGCGGCGGCACGGGCTGGCGTGCGCCGGGTGGTGCACTGCAGCACGGTGGGCGTGCACGGCGACGTGGAGAATCCGCCGGCGAACGAGGACGCGCCGCTGCGGCCGGGCGACATCTACCAGGAGACGAAGCTCGAAGGGGAGCGCGTGGCCCGCGAGGCGGCCGCCGCGTCGGGGATCGAGCTGGTGATCGCGCGCCCGAGCGGGATCTACGGGCCGGGCGACAGGCGGCTGCTCAAGCTGTTCCGCGGCGTCGCGCGCCGGCGGTTCGTCATCCTCGGGCGTGGCGACATCTACTATCACCTCACGTACGTGGACGACCTGGTGGAAGGGTTCCGGCTGTGCGGGACGGTGCCGCAGGCGGCCGGGCGCACCTACATCCTGGCCGGCGGGGAGGTGGGGACCCTGAACGAACTGGTGCACCTCATCGCACGCGAGTCGGGGGTGAAGCCGCTGCCGGTCCGCCTGCCGGTGTGGCCCTTCTGGATGGCGGGGGCGGCGTGCGAGGCCGTCTGCGTGCCGCTGCGGGTGGAGCCGCCCATCTACCGGCGGCGGGTGGACTTCTTCACCAAGAGCCGCGCCTTCGACATTTCCCGTGCGCGTGCCGAGCTGGGCTACGCGCCCAAGGTCACGCTGCGCGAGGGGGTGCGGCGGTCGTTGGAATGGTATCGGTTGAAGGGCTGGATCTGAGATTGGGATTCTAGATTGAGATTGGGAATGGGATTGGGACTATGACAATCCCCCGCGTCCAGGATCAGCTCTCCGATCGCCGCCTGACGGCGCGGCAGAAGTACGCCTCGCTGGTGGTCGGCCGCCCCGGCCTCGGCGCCCTGCTGAAGTACGAGGCGACGCTGCTGCTCTCGCAGGCCGTGCCCGGCGCGCTCGGTCTCGCCCTGCGAAAGCTCCTGTATCCGCGGCTGCTCGGCGCTTGCGGTCGCGGCGTCGTCTTCGGCCAGAACGTCGTCCTGCGCCACCCGCACAAGATCCGGATCGCCGACGACGTGGTGATCGACGACAACTGCCTGCTCGACGCAAAGGGGGAGGACAACCAGGGCATCACGATCGGGCCCGGCGTCTTCATCGGGCGCAACACGATCCTCTCGTGCAAGAACGGCGACATCGAGCTGGGCGAAGCGGTGAACATCGGGTTCAACTGCGAGGTGTTCTCGGCCAGCCGCGTCGTCATCGGGCGCAACGCGCTGTTTGCCGCCTACTGCTACGTGATCGGCGGTGACCACGACTTCAGCGACCCGGCGCGCGCGGTGGCCGAGCAGGAGCGGCATTCGCTGGGCGTCACCGTGGGCGAGGGGGTTTGGATGGGCGCCGGCGCCAAGGTGATGGACGGCGTCACCATCGGCGCGCACGCGATCGTTGGCGCGGGGGCGGTCGTCAAGATGGACGTACCCGACCGGGCGGTGGCGGTCGGCCGCCCGGCGAAGATCGTGGGGACCCGGGACCTGGAATGAGCCGCATCCTCGTCGTCACCTCGGGCCTGTCCTTCGGGGCGGGAGGCCACCTGGTCATCGCCCGCTCGCTGGCGCGGGCGCTGCGCGAGGCGGGCCACCAAGCCGAGGTGCGGGTCACGCCGCAGAACCCGTTCGGGCACCAGGCCTCCGCGTACTTGTCCACCTGGCTCACCGACGTCCGGACCGCGCAGGACGGCGGGCCGGTGGACCAGGTGGTGAGCTTCCGGTATCCCAGCTACGCCGTGCGCCACCCGCGCCACGTCTGCTGGCTGAACCACCGGATGCGCGAGTACTACGACCTGTGGGACGGCTTCCACGCCACGCTGACGCCGGCGCAGCAGGCGAAGGAAACCGTGCGCCGCCGTCTGATTCACGGGGCCGACCGCTTTCTGCTGACCCGGAACGTCAAGAAGCTGTTCGCGCAGTCGAAGACGATCCAGGCGAGGCTGCAGCGCTGGGGCGGCATTCCCTCCGAGGTGCTGTACCCGCCGCCGCCCCAGCGCGCCTATCGCTGCGAGGAGTACGGCGACTTCATCTTCGCGGTCTCGCGCCTCACGAAGCTGAAGCGGTTCGACATGCTCGTGCGGGCGATGGCCAGGGCCGAGGCGGGACAGACGCGGGCGATCATCGCGGGCGACGGCGAAGCGCGCGGCGACCTCGAGGCGCTCGCCCGCGAGCTGGGCATCGACCACCGCGTTCGCCTGGTCGGCGAAGTGAGCCCCGACCAGCTCGTGGACTACCTGGCGCGCTGCCGCGCCGTCTGCTTCCCGGCCTTCAACGAGGACTTCGGATTCGTGACGGTGGAGGCGTTTGCCTCGGGCAAGCCGGTCGTGACCTGCACGGACAGCGGCGGGCCGGCCGAGCTCGTGCGTGACGGCGTGGAAGGGTACGTGACGGCCCCGAACGAGGAGGCGCTCGGCAACGCTCTCGCCCGCCTCGCCGACGACGAGTTGCTGGCACGCGAGCTGGGCGCCAACGCCCGGCAGGCCGTGTCTTCGATGACGTGGGAGGCCGTCGTCTCCAAGCTCGTGATCGTGTGAACGTGATGCCCTACCAGTCCCCGCTCGAGACGCGAATCGCCAAGCGCACGACCCAGGCCATCTCCGACTTCCAGATGCTCGAGGAGGGCGATCGGGTTCTCGTCGGCCTGTCGGGCGGGAAGGACTCCTGGGCGCTGATGCAGATTCTCGACGTGCTGCGGCGCCGGGCGAAGATGAACTTCTCGCTCGTCGCCGCCAACGTCGACGCCGGCTTCGAGGGCTACGACCACGAGCTGATCACTCGCACCTGCCGCGAACGCGGCTGGGAGTGCATCGTCCGCCACACCACCATCAACGAGACGATGGAGAACGTGCTCGACGTGGACGACACGCCGTGCTCCTTGTGCGGCCGGCTGCGGCGCGGCGTGCTCTACAAGATGGCGGGGGAGATCGGCGCGACGAAGATCGCCCTCGGGCACCACGCCGACGACTGCATCGAGACGCTGCTGCTGAACCTGTTCTTCGAGGGGAACTTGAAGGCGATGCCGGCGAAGCTGACCTCCGACAACGGGCAGCACGTCGTCATCCGGCCGCTGGTCTACGTGCTCGAGGTCGAGGCGCGGGCGTACGCGAAGGAGTGCGGCCTGCCGATCGTGCCGTGCAGCTGCCCGGCGTGCGGCGACCTGAGCCTGCAGCGGCAGCGGGTGAAGCGCCTGCTGCTCGACCTCGAGCGCGAGCACCCGGGCGTGAAGAACTCGATGCTCAGCGCGCTCAAGAACGTCACCGGTTCGCACCTGCTGGACGTCCGGCTGCAGCGGGAACCGTGACATGCGTCTTGTCCTTCAGCGTGTTTCATCGGCTCGCGTCACCGTTGACGGGGAAGTCGTGGGCGAGATCGGCCCCGGCCTCCTGGTGCTGCTTGGCGTGACGCACGGCGACACCGGGGCGCAGGCACAACACCTCGCCGGCAAGATCGCCGGCCTGCGCATCTTCGAGGACGGCCAGGGCAAGATGAACCGCTCGGTCGCCGAGGCTGGCGGCAGCGTGCTCGTCGTCTCCCAGTTCACCCTCTACGGCGACTGCCGCAAGGGGCGCCGCCCTTCCTTCGACGCGGCCGCCCCGGCCGACCAGGCGCGCGCCCTCTACGAGCGGTTCGTCGAGGAGGTCCGCGCGTTCGGCCTTCCCACCGCCACCGGCGTCTTCCAGGCTCACATGAAGGTGGAGCTGATCAACGACGGACCGGTGACGCTGATGCTCGAAGCGGGCAGCTGACAGCAGGCGGCTGCCACCCGGCGGGCGCGATCCTCGCCTTGCCTCACCCTCCGACCCCGGCGTACCCTGAACAACGATCCAGTGTGACGGTGTAGCAGCCTTGGAGGCGACATGGCGACCGGACACGCGGCGACAGCCGAGACGTTCACGATCGGCGGTGACATGACCGTCCGGCGCCTCGGCTTTGGTGCGATGCGGATCACCGGCAAAGGAGTGTGGGGGCCGCCCGCGGACCGGGAGGAGGCGATCCGGGTGCTGCGGCGGGCGGTGGCGCTCGGCGTGAACCTGATAGACACCGCCGAGTCGTACGGGCCCTACGTCAGCGAGGAGCTGATCGCGGAGGCGCTCTACCCGTACCCGCCAGGGCTCGTGATCGCAACCAAGGTCGGATACGACCGGCCCGGTCCCAACAGGTGGTCGGAGAACTGCCGTCCCGAGCGGATCGTCGAGGGGCTGGAGGGCAGCCTGCGCCGCCTGCGGGTCGAGCGGATCGATCTCTACCAGCTGCACCGGGTGGACGCGAGTGTGCCGGAGGACGACCAGTTCGGCACCTTCCAGCGGCTTCAGCGCGAGGGCAAGGTCCGCCACATCGGCCTCTCCGAGGTGAGCGTCGAGCAGATCGAGCGGGCGCGGCGCTACTTCCCGGTGGTCACCGTGCAGAACCGCTACAACCTGGTCGATCGCGAGTGGGAGGCGGTGGTCGATTACTGCGAGCGCGAGGGGATCGGCTTCATGCCGTGGCGTCCGGTGCAGGCGGGGAGGGTGGCGCAGCCGGGCGGCCGCCTCCAGGCGATCGCGTCCAACCACGGCGCCACCCGCGCGCAGGTGGCGATTGCCTGGCTGCTGCACCGCTCACCGGTCATGCTGCCGATCCCCGGCACGAGCCGCGTCAAGCACCTGGAAGAGAACCTTGCGGCTGCCGGCCTGCGGCTGACGCAAGAAGAGGTCGATCGCCTCACGCAGGGCTGAGCCGAGGACACGCGCCCCGGCCTTCCTTCAGAACCCGAACCGGATCCCCGCCTGCAGCTTGCGTGGCTGGGCGGCGGCCACCGGCCTCCCGTAGAACGGCGAGGTCAGGACGAAGCTGTAGGCCGTGTAGTTCGCCCGGTTCAGGAGGTTCTGGCCCGCCAGGTAGAACTCCACCCGGTAACGCTTGTCCTCGGCCCCACCGCCAAACCCCGGCCCCAACTCTCCTTCGCCCCGGCGGATCACGACACGCGGCCCGTCGCCGCCGCCGCTCTGTCTCGGGGTGCCGAAGCCAATCGCGTACGCGATCCTCCCGCCCAGGTCCCACTGCGCGCGCCCGCGAACCGTGTTCCGCCCGACGCCCGCCGGCCGGTCGTTGAACAGGCCGTCGCCGTTGTCGTCACGGCCGGTCGTGATGGTGTACGGCGCGCCCGACTGTCCCCGCACGTTCAGCCCCATCGTCACGTTCCTGAAGGGCGCCAGGTTGAGCGACGCGCCGAAGCGGTGGCGCACGTCGAAGGCCGCCGGCCCCCACTCGGCGTCGAGGTCGTCGCCGCCAGGCGCCACGGCGAACGCGCCGGCGGTGTTGGTCCTCGCCTGGCTGAGCGAGTAGTTGGCAACGAAGAAGAGCCGGCGAAGGTCCATCCTCACCAGGCTGTAGACCATGCTGAGCTGCTGCGAGCTCGACCTGGCGTCGCCCGCCAGCTCGATCACGTTCGCCCACCGCGGATCCGGCCGCCCGCCGTCTACCGGCGAATTCAGGTTGCGGCCGCGCAGCAGCCCGAGCCCCCAACCCCGGTTGTAGCTGACGATGAGGCGGCTGTTCTCCGAGAGCGTGCGTTCGACGCCGAGCGCAAGCCGGTGTCCTCCGGGGAGCGCCAGGCCGCCGGGCCAGAGGTAGCGGTTCGAGGGGAGCAGCGCGGTGCCCACCGTGTCGTCGAGATCCCCGAGGGCCTCGAGCGGGTATCCGGGGTTGACGATGTTCAGCTCGCGCTGCCGGATGGCGTCTACGAGCACCGTCTCCTTGTAGAGGTCGGCGGGAATCCAGTCGTAGAAGTAGCCGTAGTTCGCGCGAAGCGTCAGGCGGCCGCTACGGAACGGAGACCAGGCGATCGTGGCGCGCGGCGACAGGTTCCAGCGATCGCCGACGTGCTGCTCGACCCCGTAGCGGATGCCCGCCGAGAGGAGCAGGGTGCGCGCGACGCGCCAGTCGTCCTGGAGGTAGGCGGCGGCCTGCAGGGTGGTGTAGCGGACGTTCGGATCGCCGACGCGGCGCGTGAAGGCGGAGGGGCGGCCAGCCCGGAAATCGTCCAGGCTGGCAAAGGTGTAGGTGCCGAGGTAGTTCGTGACGTCGTCGGCGCGATACGAGCCGGCCTCGACGAGCAGCCCGGTGCGCCACGAGTGCGCGCCGCGCACGTAGTCGAGGTCGGTGGCGAACTCCAGCTCCGTCGTCGAGGCGCCGCCGCGCTGCTGCGCCCCGCCGCTCGTGAAGGCGTCCTGAACGCGAATCGCGGGCGCCTCGATCGACGAGCGCGACGTGGTGTCGCCCCAGCGGACTTGCAGCCGCGTATCGGTGAACATCCGGCGCCCGAGGGGACCGTTCTCGGAAAACCGAAGGGTGTTTGTGGCCGACTCGCTCTCGAAGGCCCGGTCGGGCAGGTTGTAGCCGCCCACCCCCAGGTTGCGCGAGGTGGAGGACCGGCGGTCGTAGCTCGCGCGCAGCGCGTGATCCCTGTTGATCGCGTGATCGAGCCGCACGCTCAGGTCGAAGGTGTCGCGGGGCTGGCGGAGGGGGTCGGTCGCCGTAC
>DAOPQX010000171.1:0-7731 GCA_035348395.1 Vicinamibacterales bacterium
GAGCAGGCCCTGGATGGACGTTCCCTCGGCCTGCCGCTGCCAGCCGACGAACCGGGTGCCGTCGTAGGCGAGGACGATCTTCAGCGTGCGCCCGCTCACCTGACGGCGACCTGCCGCGATCCGGGCTTCGTCAGGGGCACGCCCTGCGCGCACAGCGGGCACGCGGCCGGCTCGTAGGTCGGCAGTGAGAGCGACACCAGCGCGTGCAGCGGGACGTCGAGGGAGGTGACTCCGCCGCTCCGGTCCACGACGGCCCCCGCCGCCAGCACCTGCGCCCCCGCCGCGCGCGCCACCTGCATCGTCTCGCGAGTGGAGCCGCCCGTCGTGACCACGTCTTCGACCACGACGACGCGCTCGGCCTCGGTGAGCGTGAACCCCCGCCGCAGGCGAAGCACGCCATCCTCGCGCTCGGCGAAGATTGCCCGCGCCCCAAGCGCCCGCGCCACCTCGTGGCCGATGATCAGGCCCCCGAGGGCAGGCGAGAGCACGGTGGCGGGGCGGAGCTCGCGCAGCGGCGCGGCCAGCTCCTCCCCGAGCGTGGCGGCGTGACGCGGGTGCTGCAGCACGAGCGCGCACTGCAGGTACCCGGGGCTGTGCAGCCCGGACGAAAGGCGGAAGTGGCCCTCGAGCAGCGCCGAGCAGCGACGAAACAGGTCGAGCAGGTCGTCACGGTTCATGCGGTCATCCTAGTCCAATCCCGATTCCAATCCCAATCCCGATCCGAATCTCCCCTGTTGCGCCCGCCTGACCCGTTCCGGTATACGAAGAGCGTGAAGGAGCGACCTGCAGACCTTGCCGTCAACGGCGGCACCCCGGCGTTTGCCGAAACCCTGCACGTGGGCCGGCCCAACATCGGCGACCGGGCACGGTTCCTCGAGCGCGCCGCGGCAATCCTCGACCGCCGGTGGCTCACCAACGACGGCGACATGGTGCGCGCGTTCGAGCGCGAGGTGGCCGCCGCGTGCGGGGTGCCGCACGTCGTGGCTGTCTGCAACGGCACCATGGCGCTGGCACTGGCCTGCCGCGCCCTCGGGCTGACCGGCGAGGTGATCGTCCCGTCGTTCACCTTCGTCGCAACGGCCCACGTCCTCGAGTGGCATGGCCTCGTTCCTGTCTTCTGCGATGTCGACCCCGCAACCCACACCCTCGATCCCGATCGGGTGGAGGAACTCCTCTCGGACAGGACCTCCGCCATCCTCGGCGTGCACCTCTGGGGCCGGGCGTGCGACGTCGAGCGATTGCGGACACTGGCCGATCGCCGTCGCCTGGCCCTGCTCTTCGACGCCGCGCACGCCTTCGCCTGCCATCGCGACGGCGTGCCGGTGGGATCGTTCGGCGACGCGGCAGCCCTGAGCTTCCACGCGACGAAGATCGTCAACGCCTTCGAGGGGGGCGCCGTGGCCACCCGCGACGGCGAGCTCGCGGCCCGCCTGCGACTCCTCAGGAACAGCGGGTTCGCGGGAATCGATCGCGTGGCCGCGGTCGGCCTCAACGCGAAGATGACCGAGGTGTCGGCGGCGATGGGGCTCACCAGCCTCGAGTCGCTCGCCGTCTTCCTCGAGGCCAATCGCGCCAACTACGCCGCGTACGTCTCGAACCTCGACGGCCTCCCCGGCATCCGTCTCGTGGACACCGGCACCAGCCGCGCGCACGTCGTCATCGAGGTCGACCAGGAGGTTTGCGGCGTCTCCCGCGACCGGCTCGTGGAGATCCTGTGGGCCGAGAACGTGCGGGCCAGGCGGTATTTCCACCCTGGCTGCCATCGCCAGGCGCCGTACGCCGAGCGCTACCCGGCGGCCGGCGCGCGCCTGCCGGTCACCGAGCGCCTGGCGGAGCAGGTGCTCGTGCTGCCGACCGGAACCGCCGTCACCCCGGGCGACGTGGCGGAGGTCTGCAGCATCGTTCGCGTGGCGACTGGCGAACGGTAGGTGCGGCCGAGAGCGCCTCGTCGCAGGCGGTCACTCGGGCGCGTCAAGGCCGGTTGCAGGGGCCGCCCCTCCCGCGCAGGTTCCGTTCGAACAGGGCCAGGATCCGGCGGTACTCGTCCACCCAGCTGCTCTGCTGCTCGAACCCGTGGTTCTCGACCGGGTAGACGGCCAGCTCCCAGTTGTCCTTGCCGAGCTCGATCAGACGCTGAACCAGGCGCACGGAGTCCTGGAAGTGGACGTTGGTGTCCACCATCCCGTGGCAGATGAGCAGGGCGCTCTTGAGTCCTTCCGCGAAGTAGATGGGAGAGCTCTTGCGATACGCCTCGGGATCGTCCTGGGGCAGGGTGAGAATGCTTCCCGTGTACCCATGGTTGTAGTGAGCCCAGTCGGTGACGGGCCTGAGCGCGGCGCCGGCGGCGAACGTGTCGGGCGAGGTGAAGAGCGCCATCAGGGTGATGAAGCCGCCGTAACTGCCGCCGTACACGCCGAGCCGCCTGGGGTCCACGCGCTCGGACGCGACGAGGTACCGGGCGCCGTCCACGATGTCGTCCAAATCCTTGCCGCCCATGTGCCTGTAGATCGCCGTCCGCCAGTCGCGCCCGTAGCCGGCGCTCGCACGGTAGTCCACGTCGAGGACGACGTAGCCAAGGCTCGCGAGGAGGTTGTGGAACATGTACTCGCGGTAATAACTCGACCACCAGCGGTGCGCGTTCTGCGTGTAGCCCGCGCCGTGGACGAAGACGACGCCGGGGTGAGCGGGGTCGCGGCGGGCGCCGAGCATCTCCGGCGTGTAGAGCCGTGCGTGCACCTCCGCGCCGTCGCGCGCCTTGAAGGTGATCACCCGGGGGTCCGCCCACTTGAACGCGCGCCACTCCCCGGTCGGCGTGGTGGTCACCTGCCGCGGCACCGCCCCCTTCTCGTTCGGCATCAGGTACACCTCGGGCGGCTTGTTGCTGTAGGAGGAGACCAGGGCGATCGTGCGCAGGTCGGGTGAGACCTCGCCCGCCTGCGATCCGGGCGCGGAAGTCAACTGCATCCACTCCCCGCCCTCGATCGGCATGACGCACAGGTGGCGCTCGCCCGGGTGGCGCTCGCTCGACACGAAGTAGAAGCGGGTGCGATCGGGAGACAGCGTCACGGCTGACACCTCCCACTTGCCCCGCGTCAGCGACACCGCCCGGGCGCCGGGCGTGGACGCATCCACCACGTGAAGGTGCATCCAGCCGTCCTTCTCGGAAGTGAAGTAGATGCGCCGGCCGTCGGGGAGGAACCCCGCGTTGCGCACGCCGAGGGGGCCGAAGCCTCCTTCCGAAACCCACGCGTCGTCGTGGTGGGCGTCGACCACCCGCGCCGCGCCGCTCTCGGGATCGACCGCGACGATCCATCGGTCCTTGAAGTCGGCGGCACGCACCCAGGCGACGGCCAGCGCGCCGTCCGGCGAGAAGAGCGGCATGGCCCATCCCACCTCGCGGTCCACATTCCGCCCCTCGCCTCCCTTCGCGCCATCCACCTGCCGCTTGCCGGCGAACGACGACTCGGCCCAGACGGCTCGCCGGGTTGCCAGGTTGAGGATCGCGAGCCGCCGGCGGCCCTGGGCGTCGCCAACCTTCGCCCGGCCCGGGATCAGCTCGGTGTAAGCCGACTCGGTCACGTAGTTGGGCGTGTCGGCAGTCTTCGCTCCGCTCGGCCGCTCGTTGACGAGCAGGAAGACGTGCCCGCCTGGCGTCACCGCGGCGTCGGCCACGCTCTGGCCCTCCTGGATCTCGAAGACGGGCGGGGCCTCCCCTTCCCGCTTCTCCTCGGCCGCCTTGCGCTTCCGAATCGCCTCGCGCGTGAACCCGATGAGCTTCTCCTCTTCCGCCCTGAGGTATGTCTGGCTCTCGGTCTCGCGGGTCTCGCGCTTCCGCGGCCGGACTTCGACGATCTGCTCGACGGGCCCCGAGCCCAGCGGCGCGAGGAACAGGCTGCCGTCGCGCACGAAGGTGACGGCGGTCTCGCCGCGCGCCCACCGGGGGTTCGACTCGGCCCCCGCGGTCCGGGTGATTCGCAGCCTGCTTCGTGTCGCGGTGTCCAGCAGGACGATGTCGCCCGACTCGACGAAGAGGACGCGGCGCCGCGCGTCGTCCCACGTGCCGCCCGACGGCGGCGGCACGAGCTTCCGTTCGTCCTCGCCGAGCTTCCTCGGCTCGCCGCCCTCGCGCCGCACCGCGTAGGTGGCCGCCTCGTCGTCCCCCGGCCGCCGCCACTCGAAGTACAGCTCGCTCGAGTCGCCGGCCCACCGAAGCCCGCTCGGGGGGTAGCCGACGAGCGCGGGACCGCGCATGATGCTCTCGACGGTCAGCGCGAAGCGGGCAGGGGCCTCGGCCGGCCGGGGAGCGGCCGGCTGGCCCCCGAAGCCCGCCGGAGCGGCGGATGGGCGGCCGGCCAGCAGGGCGACCAGGACCGCGAGCGCGAACAGGCCGGGGATGGAACGTCGGGACATGGGTAGAACCTCGGAGCGCTGGTGGGAGGCGGAGGGGGGCCGGCTTGGAGCGGTAGTATACAATTCCGCGGCCGGCAGAACCGGCGGCGCCTACCGTTCGTCTACTACTGAGACCAGCACTGGAGTCATCTAGATGGGTCTGACCAAGTTCCGCATCTTCGCCGCTTCTTCCGCCGTCACGCTGGCCCTGGCCGTCCCGGTATCCGCCCAGTCGCTGCAGCAGGCAGCCCCGGCGCAGGCCGAGGCCGCGCAGGCCCCCGGGCCCGTCAAGCGGCTGTCTGTGGCCGACGCCGTGCAGCTGGCGCTCGAGCAGAACCTGAACCTCCAGGTCCAGCGGCTCGATCCCCAGGTCCAGGACCTGGCGATCAGCCAGGTGCGGTCCGCCTGGACGCCGCTCTTCACGACGACCCTCGTCACCAGCAACAGCAAGAGCCCGGTCAACAGCTTCCTCTCCGGCGCCACCGACAAGCTGACCAACGACAGCTTCCAGGCCATCGTCTCGGCGCAGCAGCAGCTGCCATGGGGCGGCGGCAGCTTCAACATCGACTGGAACAACAGCCGGACGGAGAACAACTCCGCCTTCTCGAGCCCGAACCCCTCGCTGCGCGGGGAGATCAGCCTCACCTACACGCAGCCCCTGCTCCGCAACTTCCGGATCGACAGCGTCCGCCAGCAGCTGCTGGTGAGCCGGAAGAACCGCGAGATCTCCGACGTGCAGCTGCAGCAGGCGGTGCTCACCACGACGCGCAACGTGAAGAGCGCCTACTGGGACCTGGCGTACGCGATCAACTCGCTCAGCGTCCAGCGCCAGTCGCTCGAGCTGGCGCAGGAGTCGCTGCGAAACAACCGGTCGCGCGTCGAGATCGGCACCATGGCCCCGATCGACATCGTCGAGGCGGAGGCCGAGGTGGCGCAGCGCGAGGAGGCCGTGCTGCTGGCGGAGGCCGCCGTCACCCGTGCCGAAGACGCCCTGCGCGCCCTCGTCTTCGACCCCACGACCCCGGATTTCTGGTCCATGCGCCTCGAGCTCACCGACGAGCCGACCTTCCAGGACCAGGCCATCGACCTCACGGCCGCCGTCTCCAACGCGATGGCGAACCGCACCGACCTGCTGCAGGCGCGGAAGAACATCGAGGCGAGTGACATCAGCATCCGCTACTTCCGCAACCAGATCCTTCCCGACGTCAACCTTCAGGCGGGCTACGGTGTGACGGGCCAGGGCGGCACGCAGTACAACTTCGGCGACGGGTTCCCTCCCGTCGTGATGGGGCGGATCGACGAGGGCTACGGCAAGGTGCTCTCGCGGATGTTCGGGCGCGATTTCCCGAACTGGTCGGTGGCGCTTCAGGTGGGCTACCCGCTCGGCCGCAGCAACGCCGAGGCGGGGCTGGCGCGGGCCCGCATCCAGTACCAGCAGTCGCAGATCCAGCTGCGGAACCTGGAGCTGCAGGTGGCGACGCAGGTCCGCGAGGTCGCCCGGCAGGTGAACACCAACCGCAAGCGTGTCGACTCCACGCGCGCGGCGCGGCAGCTGGCCGAGCGCCGGCTCGAGGCCGAGCAGAAGAAGTTCGCGGCGGGCATGTCGTCGAGCTTCTTCGTCATCCAGGCGCAGCGCGATCTCGCCCAGGCGCGCAACGCCGAGCTGCAGGCCATCCTCGACTACAACCGGTCGCTCGTCGACTTCGAGACGGTGCAGCAGGCGCCCGTGGGCGGCACGGGTGCGATGGTCTCGGTGGTGTCGGCGGGCGGCGGGGGCTCCGGCTCGTCCATCTCCTCGGGCTCGCAGCAGAACTCGGGCCGGGGTCCTGGAGGGTTTTAGGGCCGGATCTGGGCTACACTCCCCAGCGTGGCAGGCCTGACGGTCACGATTATCACGCGCGACGAGGTCGACCGCCTCGAAGAGGCGGTCGCCTCGGCCGCCTTCGCCGACGAGATCGTCATCGTCGACTCGGGCAGTTCGGACGGGACGCTCGAGCTCGCTCGCCGCCTCACCCCGCGTGTCATCGTCCGCGACTGGCCCGGCTTCGCCGCGCAGAAGAACTTCGCCGCGAGCCAGGCCTCGCACGACTGGATCTTCTCGCTCGACGCCGACGAGCGGGTCTCGCCAGCCCTCGCGGCCGAGATCGCGGACCTCGTCGCAGCGGGGCCCCGCTTCTCGGCCTACCGCGTGCCTCGCGTGAGCTCCTACCTGGGGCGCTGGATCCGCTCGACGGACTGGTACCCCGACTACCAGGTCCGCCTCTACGACCGGCGCGCGGCGTCGTGGGGTGGAGAGTACGTGCACGAAAGCGTGCGCGCCGCGGGCGAGGTGGGACGCCTGCGTGGCGAGCTGCTCCACCTCCCGTACCGGGACATCTCGCACCACCTGCGAACCATCGATTGCTACACCGAGCTGTCGGCCCGGCAGATGCGCGACGAGGGGCGTCGGGTGACGCTGGCCGGCCTCGCGTTCCGGCCGGCGGGCGCGTTCCTGCGCAACTACGTCCTGCGCCGCGGCTTCCGGCAGGGAGGGGTTGGCCTGATCGTCTCGATGCTCAACAGCTACTACGTGTTCCTGAAGTTCGCCCGCTTGTGGACGGCAACGCGCGAGCGATGATTACCCTTCAGATCGACACGGCCCGCGGCTGGCGGGGCGGCCAGAACCAGGTGCTGCTCACCGCGCGCGGCCTCCGCGCGCGCGGCCACCGCGTCGTCGTGATGGCCCACCCCGAGGGCGAGCTGCGCCGCCGCGTCGAGGGCGAGTTCGAGGTGCTGGCGCTGGCGCCGCGCGGCGAGGTGGACCTGAAGGCAGCCTGGCGCCTGGCCGGCGCCCTGCGCGCGCTCGAACCCGACATCGTCCACGCGCACGATCCCCACGGCGTCGCCGTGGCCGCCGCCGCGCTGCCGATCAGCGGCCTCGCCCGCCGGCCGCCGCTCGTCGCGGCGCGCCGGGTCGACTTCCACTTGAAGGCGAACTCGTTTTCCCGGTGGAAGTACCGGCAGGTGGACGCCTTCCTCACCTCGTCGGACGCGATCCGCGCGATGCTCGTCGAGGACGGCATCGCCCCCGAGCGCGTGACGACGGTGTACGAAGGGGTGGACGTCGATCGGATCGCGGCGATCGACCCGATCGACCTGCACGGCGAGTACTGGTTCCCGGCGCAAGCCCCGATTATCGGCAACGTCGCCGCCCTGGTCGCCCACAAGGGCCAGAGGTACCTGCTCGACGCTGCGGCGATCGTCGTGCGCGAGGTGCCCCACGCCCGCTTCCTGATCCTCGGCGAGGGCGAGCTGCGCCAGGAGCTCGAACACCGCCTTCGCCACCTCAAGCTCGATCAGCAC
>DAOPQX010000172.1:0-7714 GCA_035348395.1 Vicinamibacterales bacterium
TGGGGACGCGCTTCCCGTTCTGCAACTACCAGTCGGGCAAGATCTGGGGTACGCCCGCCGACGAGCCCGGCGCCGCACCTGACCCCCGCCAGGTGGTTGAAGCGTCGTGGCCCATGCTGCTCTCGGATCTCGAGCTCCGCGCGCCGGCGTTCGTGCTCGACGCGGCGGCCGCCGGGCTCGACCGGTGGGCGGGGCACGAGATCGCCCGCTACCCGCGTCTCGCCTCCGCCGTCCAGGAACGTTACCGGCTCGTCGCCGTCGTCTCCGGCGTGGCGATCTACCAGCGCCGCGAGTCCGTCGAGACTTCCTCGGTGAGGCACCCGTGATCCGCCGCGTCTCGCAGGCGGTCGTGGTGCTGGCCGACGGGGTGGGTGCCTCGTTCCTCCAGCCGCTGATCGGGACGGGCGAGTACCCGGCGCTCGACCGTCTCGCGGCGGTAGGCGGACCCGGCGGCCCGCGCGCCGCCTCCAGCGTCTTCCCCACCACCACGGGGCCCGCGCACCTGCCGTTCATCACCGGCCGGTTTCCCGGCCCGTGCAACATCCCGGGCATCCGCTGGTTCGACCCGGGACGCTACGGCCGGCACGCCTTCGGCTCGGGCCGTTTCCGCAGCTACATGGGCCCGGGCAGCTACCTGGCCTCCCGCGATCTCGCGCGCGAGGTCGCCACGCTGTTCGAGCTGGTCGCCGACCACGCCTGCATCGGCGGCCACGCGCGCCGGGGCGTCGGTCCCGGCCGCAACCTGACGCGCTGGAGCAAGGCCGCCACCTCGGTGCTCTCGTTCGTGAGCGAGGACTGGACGAGGTCGGACCGGATCGCGGCCCGCAGGCTGGTGGAGGCCGTAGACCGCGGCACACGGCTCGTGTTCGCGAGCTTCTACGGCGGCGACGCGGCGGCGCACAAGTGGGGGAAGGGGCCGCAGGTACGGGAAGGGTGCCGGCGTATCGATTCGGCGATCGGCGAGGTGCTCTCGCGCCTCGAGTCGAACGGGCGCGCGGACCAGACCCTGCTGCTGGTGGTCTCCGACCACGGCTTCTCCGACACCACCGCCCACCTCGACCTGCACCGCCTCGTGCAGGACGCGATCGGCCCGACCCTCGCTCACCCCCAGGTCTGGCGCGGCTACTTCGGCGGCGCCGCCGCGGCGGTGATGGTGTCGGGCAACGCGATGGCGCACGTCTACCTGCGCGGCGCCGGCTGGGAGCGTTCGCCCGCGCTCGATCCGCCCGGACCGGAAGCGTCGCGGCTGCTCGACGCGCTGCTGCGGGAGCCGGCGGTGGACCAGGTGATCCTGCGGGGATCGCCCACTGCGGCGATCGTCGCGTCGGCCCGTGGCCGGGCCCGCATCTGCCGACACGAGGGCAGGATCCTGTACGCTCCGGAGGCAGGCCGAGACGCGTTCGGCTACGACGCGGGGCTTGCCGGGTGCCGCGACGAGGACGGCTGGCTGACCGCGACGTGGGACACCGACTATCCCGACGCGCCCGTCCAGATCCTCCAGCTGCTCGCGTCCCCGCGGGCGGGGCACCTGCTCGTCACGGCCAGGCCTGGCTTCGACCTGCGAGCGCGGTTCGAGAAGCCGCCACACCGTGGCTCGCACGGGGCGCTGCACCGACTGCACGTGATGACGCCGCTGCTCTCGACCCACCCACTCCGAAGCGGCCCGGTGCGCACGGCGGACGTGATGCCCACCGTGCTGGACGCGCTTGGAGAGCCCGTGCCGCCGGGGCTCGACGGGCGATCGCTGTGGCCCGACAGCCGGGGAGACGGCGCGTGACCCGGCGCATCCGCCACGCGCGCTCGGCACGGGTGCTCGCGGCCGCCTGCACGGTGTCGGGCATCGTGTGCCTGGCCGCCGCGCTGGTCGCGGCGGCTGGCGGGGCGAGCGGGGACACGGCGCCCAGGCATGCCGCCGACGAGTGGATCGACCCCGCCTACAACGTGGTGATGCCTCCGGGCGGCATCGTCGCCCTCGACGCGTCGGCCGATCGGTTCGCCGTCGAGGTGTTGAGGCGCGAGCGCTCGAGCACTGTGACGTCGGTCCATCTCGCGCTCACGATCCGGGGGCGCGGTGCAGTCGTCGGTGGCGGCGAGCACCGCGCAGCGATCGCCGATGGCCGGCATGCGCTCGTATCCGTGCCCGCGCCAATGTCGCCCTGGACGATCCTCGCGAACGGCCGCCTGGCCGCGTTCGTCCGGGCGTGGGAGTACGGCGGCTTCCAGATCGACGCCGAGGTGCGCGAGGGTGGGCCCGGCGGACGTCTCGTGTACCGGCTGCACGATCCGGCCGCGCTGGTTCGGATCTCGCGGCGCGGCTTCTTCGACCGCTACGGCCTCACCCTCTGCCTGGCGGGCCTCGCCGCCGCGTTGCTCGCCTCGTACGCCTCGGCGCGTCTGCTCGGGGGAACCGGGTGGCGCGTACTCTTCGCCTTCGACGTCGCGGCGCTCGCCACCATCGCGGCCCTGGCAGCGGCGTTCACCCGGTATCTCCTCGTGTCGTGGTGGCCGGCCGTCTTCGTGCTGCCGTTCACGCCGTCGGCCATGAAGCGGCGTGCGATGGGCACGGCGGCGCGAGCCTGGCCGTGGAACCCGGCGGCGCCCGAGCCCCTCGGCAGGACGTCGGGATGGACGCCCGCGCTCGCCGCCGCGGCCCTGACAGCATGGCTCACCGCCTGGCATCACGTCCTGATCGCGGCGATGGGGTTTCGGCCCGCCGACTTCCGCGAGCACCTGAGCCTGCTGGCGGCGCTGTACCTCGCGCTCTCGCTGGCGCTCGTCATGCCGCTGCACCACTCGCTGGCCCGGCGGGCGGCGCGCGGCCGCCGGCTGTGGGCGCCGGTCGCCGTGGCCGGTCTTGCCGCGGCGCTGGTCGTGGCGGCCAGGGCCCTCGATTGGGGGACCTTCTTCTTCTCGGCGGGCCACGTGGACGAGGACTTCTGGGCGCACGCCTTCTACGGGCAGGTGCTCGGCCTGGGCGCGGACCCGACGGTCAGGCTGCTGGCCGGCGCGGCGCTGCTCTCGACCGCGCTCGCGGGGCTGCTGCTGTGGAGGGCGGTTGCGTTCGCGCGGAGGTCGCGCGCCTGGTCGCTCGGCCCCGGCGGCCAGACGGTGGTCGGCGCCGTGTTGCGCGCCAACGCGGCCTGGGCGGCAGCCGGCGTCCTCGCCGCGTCGGCGGCGTGGCCGGTGATCCAGGCCCCGTCCGGGCGCGACCTCAGCGACAGCGTCCGCGAGGCGTTTGCCGGCGTCCCCGAGTACAAGGTGGCCGCCTCGCTGCTCCGCACGCTGGCGCCCCGGCTGCCTGCGCGGATGCCGGCGATCGACGAGGCGTTCGCGGCGAAGCTGGAGCGGGCCGGGATCAGGCTCGGCTCGATCGATCCCGCCTGGCCCCTGATGAAGCCGAGCATCTACCTCGATCCCGCGAGCGCCTCAGCTGTGGGCCGGCCGCGAGTGCCGGCCGGGACCAACCTGATCGTGATCCTGGGCGAGTCGCTCTCGGCGGCGCTGGTGGACGAGGCGGTGCACGGCATCCCGGGCCTCACACCCGCCATCGACGACTTTCGGCGATCGGCATTCACCTTCCGCAGCCTGTACAGCGCCGACTTCCCGACGATCAAGGGGGAGCTGGCCACCCTGGCCTCGTTCGCCTTCGATCACAGGGGGCTGCCGATCACCGCCGACAGCGGCAACCCGTTGAAGTCGCGCTACCTGTTCCTCTCGGACGTGCTCGGCGAGCACGGCTACTCGTCATACCACCTGCAGTCCGACTTCGCGAGCTTTGCCGGTACCGCGAGCATCCTCGGCCGCCACGGCTACCAGCGAATCTACGCGGCCGAGGACCCCGAGCTGCGGCGGCGCGCCCGGCATCCGATCCAGAAGACCTGGGGGCTGTACGACGAGGACCTTTTCACCGCCGTCGCGGACCTCATCGACGAAGGGCAGTTTCGCCAGCCGTTCCTGCTGACCGTGGCGACGACCGACCTGCACTTTCCGTACGCCGCCCTCCGCCGGCACCCGGGCACGGGCGGCAGCGCACTGCTCGACGCGGTGCACTCCGGGGACGCCGCGTTCGGATCGTTCTGGGAACGGTTCAAGCGATCCAGCCGGGCGCGCGACACGCTCGTCCTCCTCACGGCCGATCACGCCCTGGTGCGACGGCACTTCACGAGGGGCGGCGCCGTGCCGACGCGCTCCCAGTTCGACTACGTCCTCGCTTCGCTGTACGTCCCCGGAGATCCGGCGTGGGCGGGAGGCGGCACCGACACCACCTGCACGCAGCTCGACCTGGCTCCGACCCTGCTCGACGTGCTCGGCCTCG
This sequence comes from Vicinamibacterales bacterium, assembly GCA_035348395.1. Lineage (GTDB taxonomy): Bacteria > Acidobacteriota > Vicinamibacteria > Vicinamibacterales > Fen-181 > JARKSS01. The sequence continues at coordinate 4,316 of DAOPQX010000172.1, forward strand.
ACACGCCGAACCCGTTCCTCGGCCTGTCGATCTTCTCGGAGCGGCCCCGCTTTCCGCTGGCCCTGGCGCGAGAGATCCCCTGGGAGCGCTGGACGGCCGCCGAGCGCGCGGCCGTGCAGGCCATCGGCTGGACCGATGCCGACCACCGGCGCTGGCTCGATCTGCTGCGGCACCTCGCGGTCACCGACCGGGTGATGCCCCCCGGCCGGCCAGCAGCAGCCCGACCGCGATCCAGACGAAGCCGCGCACCCTCCGCACGAGCATCAAGGTGACGCCCGACGCGGGGTCGAGCCCCACCGCGGCGAACAGCAGGTAGGCGGCGGCCTCCTGCACGCCGAGCTGGCTGGGGACGATGCTGAAGGCGAGATTGACGGCGACGTGCGCGACCGCGATGACGAAGACGGCGCCGGCCAGGGAGAACGGCACACCGAGAGCCGTGACGATGATCCAGGCCTCGACGGCGCCCATGGTCCGGCCCGCGAGGTGCAGCGCGATCGAGGCCCAGAAGCGCCAGCCGCCGCCGAGGAACGACGAGGTCAGCGCGTCCACGCGGTCTGCCTTCGCGCCAAGCGTCGCGCCGGCCCCTTCCCGGAACCTTCGGGCGACGAGCCGGACGAGGCCCCCCACCGCACCCCGGCAGGCGGCCAGCCACGCCGCCAGGGCGAGCAGCCCGATCGCCGCGGTGGCGGCGAGCAGCCGCAGCCACAACCCTCTCTCGAGGTCGAAGGCCGCCCATCCCAAGGCGAGGCCCCCGAGCATGAACAGCGGCGCGGTGATCGCGTGCACGACGTTGTCGCCGACGACCGCGGCCACGCTGCGCTCGGCCGCGACGCGGGGCGAGAGCAGCGCCACCTTCAGCGGCTCCCCGCCCAGCGCCATCAGCGGCGTGACGTTGTTCACCGCCTCGGCGGCCAGGTAGGCGCCGAACAGCGGCCAGGCTCCAGGCGGGGGCTCGGGGTCTTGCGCGGCGAATGCCAGCCGCCATCCCCATGTGTTCAACGCGAACCAGGAGAACGAGACGGCGAGCACCAGCAGGAAGGACGGGCCGACGCGAAGCGCTCCCGCCAGCAGTCTCGCGGGGCCGGCCTCGACGATCATCACCACCAGGAGCGCGACGCCAACCGCAAGCCCGAGCGACCCGACGAGTCGGCGGTGCCTCACCGCGAGTCCCCGGCGTCCCGGCGCAGCCGGTAGATCGACACGCCGGCCACCGTGGCCTCGTGCCGGTAGCGACGGGCCACCAGGTCGGCCAGCGGCGGGTAGGCCGACATCGGGAAGTGCTCCCAGTAGTGAATGGCGGCTGGCGCCGTGTCGATCAGCAACTCTGCCGGATGGCGCGCCATGTCCGCCGCCCACAGCTCCCAGTGATCGCCCCGCATGTACTGTTCGTCGCGGGGACGAGAGGCGAGGACGTCGGGGCGGCCCGGGACGTAACCGGCCAGCGTCTGCGGAAAGACGAAGCGCGTTGCCGGCGGCCGCCCGGCGTAGTAGTACAGCTGCGGCCAGTAGCCCCACACGAACACCCGGTCGCCGGGCGAGGTCCGCTGCCGCACGGCGTCAGCCACCTCGAACACCTCCGGCCGCAGGGCGTCGAGGTGCCTGTTGGAGATGCGAACCCACCCCGCGATCGTCAGCCCCGCCACCGGGACGACCAGCCCGAGCACCGCCGCCGCGCGAAGCCATGCCCGCGGGGCGCGCTGGCTGCCGGCCGGCCTCGCGAGCACGGAAGCCAGCGGGCCGGAGGCAAGCCACGCCAGTGGGGGCATCAGCGCAACGAAGTAGTGACCGTAGAAGCGGCCCCCGATACAGGCACCGGCCAGGCTGCCAGCCAGCCAGACGAACGCGGCGGCGGCCGACGCCCGGCGCTCGCGGTCGGGCCACGCGCGGCGCGCAGCCACGCCCGCGCCAATCCAGAGCGGCAGCGTCGCCAGACCGAAGAGCAACAGCCGCGGGAACCCGTAGAGCGTCCCGCCCGCCACCCCGAGCGACCCAAGCGGCAGGCCCGCGCCGGAATAGGAGAAGTTGAGCGCGACGTTCCAGAACCAGGCGTCGGCCAGCCCACCCCTGTGCCAGAGATAGGTGACGACCACTGCCGGCAACACACCCGCCGACGCGGTCCAGATCGCGGCGCGGGCCCAACGCGCCGCGCCGCCGAACGAGGCGAGCGCGAGCAGCAGCCCTGGAAGTGCCAGGGCAGCCTTCAGGTTGAACAGCAGCGCGGCGCCCGCGGCCAGGCCCGACAGAGCCGCGACGACGCCGGCCGGCAGCCGGCTGGGGGCGAAGACGACCCAGAAGGCGGCCGCCAGCGGGAGGTTCATCAGCACCTCCGTGTTGGTGGCCAGCATGTCCTTCTCGAGATACGCAGAGCCGCCGAGGACGAAGAGCAGCACTCCCCACCGCCGCGCCACGGTCGTCCCCCACGTGGCTGCCGCAAGCCCGCCGACGAGCCACCCGGTGGCCAGCAGCCACGGCAGCGTGAGCGCGTGAACGGCGGCGAGCGAACGACCGCAGAAGGCGAAGGCGAGCGCGTAAGCGCCGTAGACGAACGGCTGCTTGTTGTCGGCGAAATCGACGTAGGGAACGCCGCCCTCGAGCCACGTGGCCGCGTTGACGGCGTGCCCGGCCTCGTCGGGGTCGAGGACGTCGATCGCGAGAGCCGGGGCCCGCAACACGATGAGAAGCGCGAGCGCCAGGGTCCAGAAACGAGGTATGATACGCACTCTCACCGCTGGGTTTCGACCCACGCGATTATTCCATAAGCGAACTGGATTCACGGCCTTGATCCGCGTCGCCGCGATCGTCCTTCCCTCGTGCTCCCCCGCGCCGTCCGATTGGTTCCTCGCGCGCCTGGCGGGGCTTTCGCACCGCGACCGGTTGATTGCGACGCTGCGGCGGGCGGGAATCGACGACGTGCGCATCGTCGAGGCGGGCCATGTCGCGGGGGACGTCCCCCGGGCGTGTCGGCCCCTGCTCGTCGTCGATGGCCGACGCCTTTACGCGCCCTCCTGGATCGAGGCGGCCGTCGGTGGAGCGGGGCCCGGCGACTTCGCTGCGGGCGGCCGGCCATCAGGACTGCGGGTGGCGCCGGAAGGTGCAGCGCTGGACGGGGCGTGGACCGACTTCGAGCGGGTGGTGCCGGGAGCGGCGCAGCTGTCCGTCCCCGCCGGAGCGTGGTCGGTGGAGGTGCAGACGCCCCAGGGCCGTCACCGAGCGCGCGAGCAGCTGCGGCTCTCGCTGGCCAAGCCGACCGACGGCTGGTTCGCCCGCCGTTTCAACCGCCCAATCTCGACCCGCCTCTCCATCCGCCTCGCGTCGCTCGGCGTGCATCCCGACCTTGCGACGGCGGCCGCCCTCGCGCTCGCGGTCGCCGCGGCGTGGAGCTCGGCCCTCGGGACGTGG
>DAOPQX010000173.1:0-7672 GCA_035348395.1 Vicinamibacterales bacterium
AATCGATGGGAAGGAGGCCGACGCCCGCAGCTACCTGTCCGCGCTCGGGGTGATCCTCTACGAGGCGGCCACCGGGCGCCGGCCGTTCCACGGCGACAGCGCGGCCAGCCTCGCGGCCGCAATCCTCGAGCACGACCCCGAACCGCTCGGCACGCTGCAGCCGCTCGCTCCGCCCGCACTCGAGCACGTCGTCTCGACCTGCCTGGCCAAGGACCCCGAGGCGCGGTGGCAATCGGCAAGCGATGTCGCGCGCGAGCTGCGCTGGATCGAGACCGCAGCGACAAGGCCGTCTTCGACCGCGATCGAACGGCCGCCTCACGACCGACGGACGGGCCGCGAAGGTTACGTCGTGGGCGAGTGACGTCAACCTGGTCTGGTCGGCGGACGGAAACCGCATTGCCTACGTCTGTGGAAGCGACGACCTCTGTCAGCTCCGGTTGACCGGGGCGGCCGCTCCGGAGAAGCTGACGGAGTCTCCCGGCACGTTCGAGTACCCGGCCGGCTGGTCGCCGGACGGCGAATGGTTTGTGTTCACGCGCCTCGACAACGGCACCCAGTACGACCTGTGGCTGCTGCCGGCGCGGGGCGACCGCAAACCGGTGCGGTTCCTGGAGACGCCGTTCGACGAGAACATCGCCTCCATCTCTCCGGACGGGCGTTGGGTCGCCTATGACTCCGACGAGTCGGGCACGCCGGAGATCTTCGTGACCTCGTTCCCGGTGCCGGGCGAGAAGCACCGGGTCTCCACTTCGGGCGGGTACCGCGCGCAGTGGTCACCCGGCGGCAGGCAGCTGTTCGTCTGGTCGTCGGCAGGGCCGTTCGGCTCGTCGCTCGGCCCGGCCTACGTCGTTGACGTGCAGACGGCCCCGACTTTCAAGGCGGGCACGCCCCGTCGTCTTTTCACTCCGCCGCGGAACGTCTTCGGCCTTTCTGCCACCCGCGACCTGCAGCGCTTCCTGACTGCCGTTCCCGTGGAGGGGTGGACGCCAGCGCTCCGAGTCACGCTGAACTTCCAGCCCGCGATCGAATGATCGGTCGGCTACCGGGAAGCTGGTTCGCGGGTCGCGCCGCGGGACTTGGGTCGCGCAGCGGGGCACCCCCGCGCTGCACTTGCGTTTGCCTTACCAGCCGGTGTCTCATTGCAGCGATGACGTCACCTCAGGCCTGCTCGCGCGATGCCCAGCTCGCGCTGTGAGCGGGTGACCCGGGAGCGACCATGTCCAAACGTGCGGCCTTTGACAGTAGCGTCGCGGTGCTGACCGCGCTCGCGTTCGGCCTCGGTTTCACCCTCGTTGTCCCCTGTGGAGCGGCAGCCGACGGGGTCGGGGCGACGCCCCCGGTCCTGGTCACGCTCTGGTTCGACACCGAGGACTACGTGCTCCCGCAGTCGGACGATGCGGCGAAGAGGCTGGCGGAGATCCTGACGAAGCTGGGAGTTCGGGCCACGTTCAAGATCGTGGGCGAGAAGGCGCGCGTGCTCGAGCAGCGCGGGCGAATCGACGTGATCCAGGCGCTGCGCGCCCACGAGATCGGCTACCACACCGACATGCACAGCCGGCCCCCGACGCCGGCAACCTACCTGCAGCGCGCGGGATGGGAGGACGGCATCGCGGAGTTCCTGCGGCGCGAGGCAGCGGGGGCGAAGGACGTCGAGCGAATCCTCGGCCGGCCGCTGACCGCGTACGGGCAGCCGGGCGCCTCGTGGGCCCCGCAGGCGTATCCCGCGCTCCGCAGGATGGGAATCCCGATGTACCTGGATGAGGCCGACCACGTCGGCCTCGACGACCAGCCGTTCCATTTCGGCGGGATGCTGAACGTGTTCCGCATGCGATCGACGCTGGCGCGGATGGAGCTGAGCGGAGGTACGAGCCTCGAGGAGGGCAAGGCCGAGTTCGCCGCGGTGGCCGATCGCGTGCGCGCAAAGGGCGGCGGAACCGTCAGCGTCTACTACCACCCTTGCGAGTGGGTGCACGAGAGGTTCTGGGACGCGGTGAACTTCAGTGACGGAGCCAACCCGCCCCGTGAGGCGTGGAGGAAACCCGGCGTGCGGCCGGCCGCCGAGACCGAGCAGGCGTTCGCCGACTTCGAGCGGTTCATCGCGTTCGTGAAGGCGCAGCCGGGCGTGCGATTCGTCACCGCGTCCGAGCTGGCGCAGCTGTACGCGGACCGGGCGCTCGACCGCGAGTTCACGCGCGACGACCTCGTGAGCGTGGCGCGTGCCGTCCAGGGCGAGCAGACGTTCCAGCGGCGTGACGGGTACTCGCTGTCGGTTGCCGACATGTTCTCTCTGCTGGTGCAGGCGCTCGCGACGCACGCCAGGGAGGGGACGCTTCCCGCGTCGCTCCGGCTGCGCGTGTTGGACGGGCCGGCGGAAGCGTTCGAACCGGCCATCGGAAGCGGCCAGGGGCAAGGCGACGCCGCAGGCGGCGCGGCGTTCGCCTGGGAGGCATTCGCTCGCGCCACGGCGGAGGTGGCCCGGTTCACGGAGGACGAGAAGCGCGTGCCGGCCGAGGTGTGGGTCGGCGCCCGGAACGTATCCCCCTCCGAGTACCTCGCAATGCTTGGCGCCGTGGTGGAGAGCCTTGCCGCCACGGGACGGCCGCCGGCAGAGATCGCGCGCCGCTCGGCCGCCTTCACCGCCGACCGGCACGTCGCCGCCCACGCTCCGGGTCTCTGGAGCTGGCCGATCTTCCCCAAGGGCTTCCACGCCCCGCGTATCATGCAGCTCGCCCGTCTGCAGGCGTGGACGCTGAAGCCGGCTGTGCTGGCGCCAGGGGGAGGTAGCAGGCCGCAGACCAGCTAGCTGCTGGGGGCTGGGGCCAGCGGCTCTTCTTGCGGCCTGGCCCCTGGGCGCGGAAGCAGGGCGATGGCGGTCGTGCCGACGAGCGCCACGGCGATGAGCGCGATGAAGCCCACCTGGTAGCTGCCGGTCCCGTCGCGCAGGTAGCCGATCAGCATCGGCGACACCGCCTCGGCCACGCCGTCGGCGGTGACGATGATCCCCATGACCCGCCCCAGCACGCCCACCCCGAACAGCTCGGCCGCGATGAGCGGGATGATCAAGTACTCGCCGCCGAGGCCAAGGCCGAAGACCACCGCGAAGGTCTGCGTCACAGCCCGCGACGAGGCGAAGAACAGGAGCGGGATCGACACGGCGATCAGCAGGTAGATCAGGATCATCACGTGCTTCTTCGGCGCGCGGTCGGCCAGCCACCCCATCAGCAGGCGGCCCGCGATGCTGAAGGCGAGCACGAGCGAGATGGCCCGCGCGGCCTCGGCCTGCGCGTAACCCTGGTCGAGGCTCAGGAACAGCTTCAGGTGCTGGTTGGTCCCGCCAACGGCGGCAATCGAGCACATGCTCCCGGCAAGCAGCAGGTAGAACGCCGGGCGCCGCAGCACCGGCCCGAGCGGCGGCAGGCTCCCCTTCTTCTCTCCTTCCGGCCGCTCCGGCGCGGGCGGATCTTTCGTGAAGTAGATCATCGGGCCGGCCGCCAGCACGATGATTGCGCCCAGCGCCTGCAGCGCCCCGCGCCAGCCCCACGCCTCGACCAGCCAGTACGACAGCCACGGCACGATCGCGCCGCCGATGCCGATGCCGAGGTACGCGAAGCCCATCGCCTTGCCGCGTCCCTCGCGGAACCACCGGGAGAGCAGCACCTGGTTCGGCAGGGGCCCCGCGCACACGTTCCCGAGCGCGTTGAGCACGTAGAAGGCATAGAACATCCAGGCGGCCGTCATGCTCCCCAGGCCCGCGACCGCGGCGCCGGCCATCAAGATGCCGCCGAGCATGAAACGCCTGGGCCCGAAGCGGTCGATGAGCCACCCCGCAAGGAACCCGAAGAGCGGCCCCACAATCAGCTTGCTGATCGCGTTGCCGGAGGTGACCATCGTGCGCGACCACCCGAACTCGCGCACCATGTGGTCGTAGTAGAGCGGCAGGCCGTACAGCGCCAGGCCCACGACCGAGAACAACGCGAGAAAGGAGGTGGCGGCCGCGTGGTAGCGTTGAGCCTGGCTGGTGTTCATGGGATTGTCAGACGTCTATCTCCGCGTCCCCTTCGCGCGCCGCTCACAGAGCCTAAAGCCGCTGGACTCCCATCCCGCCGTCCACCGCGATCACCTGCCCTGTCGAGTACGCGAGGTCGCCGCGCGCCAGCATCGCCACCGCCCTTCCCACGTCGTCGGGCTCGCCCCACCGCGGCTGCACCAGCAGACCGTTCGCAATCAGCCGGTCGTATTTCGCGGTGACGCCGGCCGTCATGTCGGTCCGGATGACGCCCGGCCGCACCTCGTAGACCGGGATGTCGAACTCGCCGAGCCTGGCCGCCCAGAGGGTCGTGGCCATCGCAAGGCCCGCCTTCGCCACGCAGTACTCGCCCCGGTTGGTCGAAGCGAAGGTTGCCGACACCGACGACACGTTGACGATGCAGCCGGCGAAGGCGCGGTCGTGCCGTTTCTGCTCGATCATCCAGCGGGCGGCGGCCTGCGTCAGGAAGTACGGCCCGCGCAGGTTGACGGCGAGCACGCGTTCGAAGCTCTCCTCGGTTGCATCGAGGATGTCGCGGCGCTCGGCCGGGGCAACGCCCGCGTTGTTGACCACGACGTGCAGGCGGCCGAAGCGCTCGCGGATGCCAGAGAACAAGCGCTCGCGCTGCTCGCGCTCGCCCACGTCGCACGCGACGTACAGGACGTCGGCGCCGAGCGCGCGCAGGGCGGCCACGGGCTGCTTCACCAACTCGGCCGCCCGCAAGCCGCACACCGCCAGGTCGAAGCCTTCCTGCGCCAGCCGCCGCGCGATGCCCAGACCGATCCCCCGCGTCCCCCCCGTCACCAGCGCCACGCGCCTCGAGTTCATCACCGTATCGCCCTTCTACTCTCTTACGCCCCCAGCTCCTCCACCTCCACCCACCTCCCCGCCTTCCACGACTCGTAGCCCAACTCGGCGAGCTGCACGCCGCGGGCCCCGGCGAGCAGGTCCCACGGGAACGGGTCGCCGCAGACGACGTGGCGGAGGAACAGCTCCCACTCGGCCTTGAAGGCGTTCTCGGGCGCGCGGGCCGTCGGCACCTCGCGCCAGTCGTTGCGGTAGTCGTGCGCCGAATCCTCGTCCGGGTTCCAGACCGGGCGAGGCGTTGCCGCTGCCGGCTGCGCCCAGCAGCGCCGGAGGCCGGCCACCGCCGAGCCCTTCGTCCCGTCCACCTGGATCGTGAGGAGGTCGTCGCGCCGCACGCGAACGGCCCACGACGAGTTGAACTGCGCGATGACGCCGCCCTCCAGCTTGAACGTCGCGTAGGCCGCATCGTCGGCGGTGCAGGCGTACGGGCGGCCCTGCTCGTCCCAACGCTGCGGGATGTGCGTCGCGCCCAGGCACGAGACGGCGACGACACGCCCGAACACCTCGTCGAGCACGTACCGCCAGTGGGCGAACATGTCGGCGATGATGCCGCCGCCCTCCTCGGCCCGGTAGTTCCAGGACGGGCGCTGCGGGGCCACCTCGTCGCCTTCGAACACCCAGTAGCCGAACTCCCCGCGAACCGACAGCAGCCGGCCGAAATACCCGCTCTCCATCAGCTCGCGCAGCGCCACGATGCCGGGCAGCCAGAGCTTGTCCTGCACGACGCCGTGGCACACTCCCGCGTCGCGTGCCAGCTCGTACAGCTCCAGGGCCTCGGCCACCGTCGCGGCGCTCGGCTTCTCACAGTAGACGTGCCGGCCGGCGGCAATCGCGCGGCGGACCGCGGCGGCGCGGCGGTCGGTGGACTGCGCGTCGAAGTAGATGGTGTAGCGGTCGTCGCCGAGCGCCTGGTCGAGGTCCGTCGTCCAGGGAACGCCGCCCGCGCGCGCGGCGATGGCCTCGAGCTTCGCCCGGTTGCGGCCGACCAGCAGCGGCTCGGGCACGATTGCGCCGCCATCGGCGAGCCGGACGCCGCCCTGCTCGCGGATGGCGACGATCGAGCGCAGCAGGTGCTGGTTGGTCCCCATGCGCCCGGTCACGCCGTTCATCACGATGCCGATTCGATGTGTAACCACAGTTCGATTCCCTGAGCACAGGGCGACCACAAGGGTCGCCCCCTACGCCGCCGTGTCATAGGGCGACCACAAGGGTCGCCCCTACGCCTTCTGCGGCCGGGCGCCCTCGGGCAGCCGCGGCGCGTCCACGCCGGCGCGCGGGAGCGACCCGTCCAGCTCCTGGCGCCAGTGGGCGACGTCTCCCGCCGGACCGTACACATACAGCAGGCGCAGCGGCCCCAGGCCAACGTTCGTGATCTGGTGGAAGACGCCGGGCGGGATTGACACCGCCTGGCCGGCGGTGAGGATCGCGCGCTCGTCACCCAGGCACATCTCGCCGGCGCCCTCCAGCACCAGGTAGACCTCCTCCTGGTCCTGGTTGTGCCACGGCACCTGGCCACCCTCGGCGTCGAGCACCACCACGCCCGCGCAGAAGTGCTCGGCTTGGATCGGCGAGGTACCGCCAACGACGTTCTTGGTCACGCGGCCGGCCGGATAGCGCCGTCCCTGCACGGTGTCGAGATCGAGAATGTTCATGGCAACCTCACACCAGCCGGCTGCGGCAATTGAAGCCGTGATGTTCCTTGCTTCAGCAACCTGCTAGCTCCCTCCCCAGAACACCGGGTACGGATCGCGCCGGATGACGCGCTGCACGTACAGGGCGGCCTCGCGCAGGTGGTAGTCGCCCCACATGCTCGACTCGCCGCAAGGCACGCGGCGGCCCGGCGGCACCGCGTCCCACCCGTTCGGCCGATGGTAGACGGAGTGCAGCAGGAGCCCCTCGTGGCGCGGCGAGGTGGAAAGGTACGGCGCGCCGGTGAGCGCGCGCATCACGGTGAGGCCTGCCTGCCAGTAACGGCGAGCGCGCCCCGGTTCGCGGCGGCGGAGGTAATGTCCCAGACGCAGCAATCCCTGGGCGGCAATCGCGGCGGCCGAACTGTCTACGGGCTCGTGGTCGTTGAAGGGATCGGCCGGCTTCGCTCGATCGTCGCCCAGGTGCCGCAGGCCGGGCGCGCCGAAATCCCAGTACGGGATGCCGTCGGCAGCAGCGTCCTCGATGTAGCGGTCGCACGCGTCGCACGCCGCGCGGCGCATGAACGCCTCCACCGCTGCCTTGCCGCCCTCGTCTGCCAGCTCGCGCGGGGGCACGGTGGCGAGGAACTCGAGCTGTTCCGAGAAGCCGAGCATCGCCCAGGCCAGGCCGCGGGACCAGGTGGTGAACGGCGAGTAGCCCTGCTGTGTGCTGAGGCACCGGAAGGCGCCGGTCCTCGTGTTGAAGATCCCCTCGTGGGTCACCCGCCCCCGCACGTCGTAGACGTCGCGACCCTTTCCCTCGGCGACGAGGTACGACGAGGTCGCGCGGGCGTGCCGCACCAGGCGTGCCAGCAGCGAGACGCGCGCCCCGCCCTCCTCCAGCAGCACCTGGCCCAGGCGATGCCCGACGGCCAACGCCCGCAGCGTGCGCAGGGTGTCCACGAACAGCGAATGCGGCCCGTTGAACGAGTGGATGAAGCCTTCGCGCTCGCCGAGCGTCGTCCAGCGGTGCGCCTGCACGGCCGCCGAGCACCTGAGCGCCGTCTCGTAGCAGCGCCGCTCCCAGTCGTTGCGCGGGATCCGCCCCTCGAGCATCAGCCGCCGCAGCGTGCCGTAGGTGCTGACGATG
>DAOPQX010000174.1:0-7662 GCA_035348395.1 Vicinamibacterales bacterium
ACCGCGTCGACCAGCCGCGCATCCACCCCTTCCCGCGCGGCGGCGGCAGCGACCAGCTCCCGGTAGGGAACCGGCGGGATGACGTCAGGCTCGGGCTCGGGGTACGGCAGCTCGTCGGGGGCGATTCGCTCGACGAGCGAGAGGGAGCAGGCGATTTCCCCCCCCGATCGCAGCAGCAGCACGATCGACTCGCCCTCGATCCGGTGCGCCTTGACCGACAGCGTGCGGCCGGAGGTGAAGAACACGAGCTCGGCGCGTGCCGGCTCAACGGCGGCCAGCAGAAGCGTCAGCGCGAGGGCGGCGTGCGCGGCGGGGCGCCGCGCCAGCGGCGGCATGGAGCCAACTCCGGGCTAGCGCGCCTCCACGAAGGCGTGAAACACGCGGATCCCCAGTTCCCTGGTGTCTTTCTGCGCGCCGGCCGTCACCACGGCCGGCACGAAGGTCTGGTCCACCGAAATGGTCAGCAGCACCGTGTCGTCGGTGCCCAGCTGCGCGGCGGTGATCGGGATCTGCTTCACCTCCGAGGCCTCGCCGAGCTGGAAGGTGGCGACCGTCTCGGTCCCCGCGGCCACGGTCACCACCTGCGGGGTGGCGAGCAGCCGCGACCGGCCGTCCACGTCGAGGAAGAGCACCACGTCGCGGCCGGGGTTCTTGAAGGCGAGGCTGGCCTGCTTCTTGGTCCAGTGCCACTCGTTCCCGGCGTTGTCGTTTGCCAACTCCCCCTGGTGCCAGCCGTCCTTGAAGGTGAGGTAGATGTTCTCGGTCTGCGGCAGCACCTGCAGGGTGGCAACGCGGTAGGCTCGCTGGCCCTGGTCGGCGGCTTCGAGGCGGAGCCGGCGGCCGTCGCGCGAGTAGAGCCCCACGTCCAGCGCCGCCTCGCCCACGTAGGGGTAGACGGGCACGAACATCAGGCGTTGGTACTTGATCGTCTCACCCGGCTTCCACTGGGTGGTCGGGGTGGGCGGGTGGTGGTCGTCGGTCCACATCAGCTCGCCGTCAGCGTCCAGGAAGTGGGAGAAGACGAGGTAGTCCTGATCGAACCGCGCGTTCTCGGCCACCTTGAACTCGTAGGTGATCTCGAGCGGGCTGCCGAGCGGGACGCGGCCGTGATTCAGGGTGACGCGGGGGGTGGCGACGGCCGGCTCGTTGCTATCGTTCGAGCGGCGGCACGCGCCGGCCGTGGCGGCCAGAGCCGCACACAGCAGGGCCACAGGAAGGAAGCTCTTCATAGAACAAAGAAACCCGGGATGGCGCCGGTGCTGGAGGTTGAGTATAGCGTACTGCTGGGGGCGGCGCCATATTGTTGAGGTTGTGGCACTTACAAGCCGGGCCATTGACCGTCGCTTCTTGGCCGTGCTATCGTCCGAGCTGAGCGGCTCTTTCTCGGGCCGCCCCGGCGGCGCCGTGCGGCGTCGCGCCGCCCGGCCCCGCGGTCCGGGCGGTCGGAGGCGTGCTCCCGCACGCCCGGCGAAACTCTCGTCCAGCCGGCTGGCCCCCCAGGCCCGGCTGGACCTGCAGGGAGTGCGAATGATTTCACGATCGATGCGCCTCGCTTCCGCAACGGCGATCGCCGCGGGCGTCCTCGCCGGCTGCGGGTCGGGGCTGCAGACGAAGCCTCCCGCCGTCGCCCCCGCCGTTCCCGCCGAGGCCTCCGCCGCGGCCCCAGTGGCGCAGCTGCCCGCCGAAGACCCCGTCCTCGAGCTGATCGCCGTGTCGCAGCGGCACTTCGAGACGGGTCAGCAGGAGCTGAGCATCGGGCACCTCGACCGGGCCCGAGGAGAGTTCAACAAGGCGCTCGACGTTCTGCTGCGTTCCCCCTACGGCGCCCGGACCGAGCCACGCCTCCGGGAGCATTTCGACCGCCTGGTCGACCGGATCAGCACCTACGAGGTGACCGCGCTCGCCCAGGGCGATGGGTTCAGCGAGCAGGCCTCCGAGCCGGCCTCGATTGACGCCCTGCTGGAGCTGGCGACGCAGGTTCCCGACGCCGCCCCGTCGGCGGCCCTCAGCCGCCTGGTCGCCTCCGACCTCGTGGCGACCGCGCACGACATCGAGATCCCGCTGAACGCCCGCGTGCTCGCGTATGTCGAGTTGTTCCAGGGGAAGCTGCGCGACTGGATCGCCAGCGGCCTGGAGCGCGGGGCGCGCTACCTCCCGATGATCCAGGATGTCTTCCGCGCCGAGGGGCTGCCCCTCGACCTCGCCTACGTCCCCCTCATCGAAAGCGCCTTCAAGCCCAACGCCGTCTCGAGGGCGAAGGCGCGGGGCGTGTGGCAGTTCATGGCCGGAACGGCGCTGGCCCACGGCCTGAAGCGCGACTGGTACGTGGACGAACGCTCGGACCCCGAGAAGTCGACGCGAGCCGCCGCCAAGTACCTCCGGTCGCTCGTCCGCACCTTCGACGGCGACTGGCACCTGGCGCTGGCGTCGTACAACGGCGGGCCGGGCCGGGTGCAGCGGGCGCTGAAGCGGTTCAACAAGGACGATTTCTGGTCGCTCGCCGCAAATCCCAGGGCGCTGCCGCGCGAGACGCGGGAATACGTCCCGATGATCCTCGCGGCGATCGTCATCGCACGCAACCCGATCGAGTACGGCTTTGCCGGCGTGACGCCGCCCCCTGACACCCTGCACGAGACGGTGCGCGTCTCGCGTCCCGTCGATCTTCGCCGCGTCGCCGAGTGGGCGGGAACCTCCGCCGAGACCATCCAGGAGCTGAACCCCGAACTGCGGCGCTGGACGACGCCGGTCAGGAGCCCGGAATACGAGCTGAAGGTGCCGTCAGGGACCGCGGATCTCCTCAAGGCGCGGCTCGATGCCGCCGATTCCGCCGAGATGGCCGCGCTGCAGTGGTACACCGTCCGGCGGGGCGAGACGCTGCAGAGCATCGCCCGCAAGCTCGGCGTCAGCCGCGCCAACCTGGCCGAGGCCAACTACCTCTCGGTGCGGGCCCGGGTCGCGACCGGCCAGAAGCTCATCATCCCTGCGGCCCCGACGCTGCTGCTGGCCTCCAATGCCGACCGCCCGGTGCCGGTGGCGGCGTCCCGCTCGGTCGTGCCGGCCGACGCCGTTCCGGCGACGGCACCCGCCTCGCCCGAGGGTTCGGATCGGATTCGCGTCGTCTACCGGGTGAAGCGCGGGGACACCCTGTCGTCGGTCGCGCGCCTCTTCCGCACGAGCGTCGGGGCGATCAAGCGCTGGAACGGCCTTCGCTCGGACCATCTGCAGACGGGGGCGCAGCTGACGGTCTTCGCCGCCGCCCGCCCGCAGGGCAAGCCGTAGAGTTTGCGAGGAGGTCGCAGATGTTGCGGCCTCCTGCCCCACCGCCTTCGCACCTTCTGCCTTCCCTGCCCGCCTTCGCCCCAGATCCCGCTTGAATTCTGCGCTTCCAGGCGGCCGCGAACCGGGCCGCGCCTTGCACTACCGGGCAGCGTGCTCGCCAGCCTCCGCACCGCCGCGGTGTTCGGGCTCGACGTGTTCCCGGTGCAGGTGGAGGTGGAGGTGTCGTTCGGCCTGCCGTCCTTCAAGATGGTCGGCCTCCCCGACCCGAGCGTCCGCGAGAGCCGCGACAGGGTCCGCAGCGCGATCCGCAACTCCGGGTTCGACTTTCCTCCCATGCGCGTCACGGTGAACCTGGCGCCGGCCGACGTGCGGAAGGCCGGGGCATCCTTCGACCTGCCGATTGCGCTCGGCGTGCTGGCGGCAACCGGCGTGCTGGCTCGGCGGCAGGTGCACGACGTCGTGCTGGTGGGCGAACTGTCGCTGGACGGCGCGATCCAGGCCACGCGCGGAGTGCTTCCGGTGGCGGTTGCGGCGCGCCGCGACGGGGTGGGCAGCATCCTCCTGCCGGCGGCCAACGCCGCCGAGGCGTCGGTGGTCGAGCCGCTCGACGTCATCCCGGTCTCGTCGCTGGCCGAAGCCGTGCGGGCGATCAACGAGCCGGGCTCGGTCTCACGGCCGCCCCGCGCCGTTCTGCGGCCACCCTCGCCGGCGTGGGCGGTCGATCTGGCCGAGGTGCGGGGCCAGTCGCTCGCCCGCCGGGCCCTCGAGGTGGCCGCCGCCGGCGGCCACAACCTCCTCATGGTGGGGCCGCCCGGCGCCGGCAAGACGATGCTGGCCCGGCGCATCCCCGGCATCCTGCCGCCGCTCACTTTCGACGAGTCGCTCGAGAGCACTGCCATCCACTCGGTCTGCGGCCTGCTGCCGCCCGGCTGCGGCTTGCTGGCCGACCGCCCCTTCCGCGCGCCGCACCACACCATCTCGGAGGTGGCGCTGGTCGGCGGCGGCTCGCTGCCGAGGCCGGGCGAGATCTCCCTCGCGCACAACGGCGTGCTGTTCCTCGACGAGATGCCCGAGTTCGACCGCCGCGTGCTGGAGGTACTGCGACAGCCCCTGGAAGAGGGCTACGTCACCATCGCCCGCGCAGCGCGGACGGCACGCTTCCCCGCCCGCTTCATGCTGGTCGCGGCCATGAACCCCTGCCCCTGCGGGTATCTTGGCGACCTGGTCCGGGCCTGCCGGTGCACGCCGGTCGAGGTCGAGCGCTACCGGGGGCGATTGTCTGGGCCGCTGCGCGACCGCATCGACCTCGTGCTCGAGGTCCCCGCGGTGCCCGCGGCCTTGCTCGCCGACGATGGAAGCGGCGAGAAGTCGGCGGCCGTGCGCGAGCGGGTGCTGACCGCGCGCGAGCGGCAGGCGGAGCGGCGCGCGGAAACCGGGGGGGTGCGCGTCAACGCTGCCCTGCAGGGACGCGCGGTGTGGCGCCACTGCCGTCCGGATGCGCCCGGCCGCCGCCTGCTCGAGCGCGCGGTCGAGCGGTTGGGGCTGAGCGCACGCGCGTACCACCGCGTCCTCAAGGTGGCGCGCACCATCGCCGACCTGCACGGCCTGGAGATGCCGGGTGAGCCCGAAATCGCCGAGGCGCTGCAGTATCGCGTGGAGGATGCCCGGGTGCTCAACCCGCCCGGCCGATGACCCGTCCCGTGACCTTGTCGGTTTGCCTGCCCGCCGGGGCGTTCGTCTTTTCTTCGCCAGGCCAGATTTTTCCCGTTCCCGGCCGAGGTTTCCCTGTGATAGTGTTCAGCGTTACGTCTCATGGGCGGCTGGACCGGCTGATCCAGCCGCGCCGCCAGGACCCCGAGCAAGGAGTGCGACAGCCGGTGCCTCGACGCTACACCCTGCTGATCGTGGACCCCGTGACGGGCGTGGAGCATCGCTTCACGATCTACGCCCGGCGCCTGATGGTCGTCGCGGGCCTCGTCCTCCTCCTGCCCATCCTCGCGGGGCTCGCAATCCGCTGGAGCACTCACGCGGAAACCGCCGCGCTGCGGGCGACGGCGGCCACGCTCCAGGCCGAGAACGAGAGCTTCCGGGCAATGACCCGCGCCCTCACCGATCAGCTCGACAGCGTGCAGTCGGCGGTGGCGCAGCTCAGCGTCGAGTCGAAGCTCGATCCCGACTCGGCACGCGCGCTGGCACGGCTGCCGGCGGCGGTGCGGTCGGGGGCGATGGGCGGCACCGCCACGAGCACCCCAATTGCGCGATCGGTCCTGGCGCCGACACTCGCCTCGCCCGACGACACGTTCGGCATGCTGCGCGAGGTGCTGGGACGCCTCGGCAGCCGGCTCGACCTGGTACGCCACGACGTGCAGCGGAGGGCCGCACTTGCCGCCTCGACCCCGTCCATCTGGCCCGCGCAGGGGTATCTCTCGGCCGGCTTCGGCCGCCGCCTCGACCCGTTCCACGGCGAGCTGGCCCACCACTCCGGCATCGACATCTCGGCGCCAAAGGGGCAGCCGGTGTACGCGACGGCGGCGGGCACGGTGACGGCGGCGGGCTGGAACGGCGACTACGGCAACATGGTGACGATCGACCACGGCTTCGGCCTCGTCACCCGGTATGGCCACCTGCAGGACTACTCGGTGAAGCCGGGCGACAAGGTCGAACGGATGCAGCCGATCGGCCGCATCGGCGCCACCGGCCGCGCCACCGGCCCGCACCTGCACTACGAGCTGCTGGTGAACGGCCAGATGACCAACCCGCTCCGCCTGCTCGCCGGCTCCCGGCGGTAGGCGCGCCCGCGGCATCTTTCCCGCGGGCGCGCGGAGCGTCAGTTGACGCTCCGCCCCCCCTCCCCTACAATCTTGTGATACCCCCGTCTGTTTCGCAGCTCTCCTTACATGCTTGGCGCTCTCCTCGCTAAGGTCATCGGCACCCAGAACGAACGCGAACTGAAGCGGATCGCGCCGCTGGTGGCCGCCGTCAACGCCCTGGAGGATCAGACGCGCGCCCTGAGCGACGAGCAGCTCCGGGCGAAGACCGTCGAGTTCCGCGGGCGCCTCGCCGCCGGGGAGTCGCTCGACGACCTCCTGCCCGAGGCCTTCGCCGTCGTGCGCGAGGCGGGCTACCGCACGCTGAAGATGCGGCACTTCGACGTCCAGCTCATCGGCGGCATCGTGCTGCACATGGGCCGGATCGCGGAGATGAAGACCGGCGAGGGCAAGACGCTGGTCGCCACCCTGCCCGCCTACCTGAACGCCCTCGAGGGCAAGGGCGTGCACGTGGTGACGGTCAACGACTACCTGGCCCGCCGCGACTCGGAGTGGATGGGGCGCATCTACCGCTTCCTGGGCCTCACGGTCGGCGTCGTCCAGCACGAGCTGACGGATGCCGAGCGGCAGGTGGCGTACGGCTGCGACATCACCTACGGCACGAACAACGAGTTCGGCTTCGACTACCTCCGCGACAACATGAAGTTCGACCTCGCGCACTACGTGCAGCGGGGGCACCACTTCGCGATTGTCGACGAGGTGGACAGCATCCTCATCGACGAGGCCCGGACGCCGCTGATCATCTCGGGGCCGGCCGAGGAGTCGACCGAGCTGTATTACGAGGTCGATCGCATCATTCCCCGCCTCAAGCCGGGAGCGGTGACGCGGGGCGACACCAAGGCGGAGGAGCGCGAGGCGCTGGAGGCCACCGGCGACTACCTGGTCGACGAGAAGCACAAGACCGTGACGCTCACCGAGAGCGGCATGGCGAAGGCCGAGAAGATGCTCGCCTCGCGGCTCCAGCCGGGCGGGCTCTACGACCCGGCGAACATGCCGCTGCTCCACCACGTGAACCAGGCGCTGCGGGCCCACACCCTGTTCCACCGCGACGTGGACTACATGGTGAAGGACGGCCAGGTGGTGATCGTGGACGAGTTCACGGGCCGCCTGATGCCGGGCCGGCGGTGGAGCGACGGGCTGCACCAGGCGGTCGAGGCCAAGGAGAAGGTGAAGATCGAGCGCGAGAACCAGACGCTCGCCACCATCACCTTCCAGAACTACTTCCGGAAGTACGCGAAGCTCTCGGGGATGACGGGCACGGCCGAGACCGAGGCCGAGGAGTTCGCGAAGATCTACAAGCTCGACGTGATGGTGATCCCGCCCAACAAGCCGCTGCGGCGGCTCGAGGAGCCGGATCTCATCTACCGGACCGTGCCCGAGAAGCTCGATGCGATCGTCGCCGACGTCGTCGAGAAGCAGGCGTCGGGCCGGCCGGTGCTGGTCGGCACGATCTCGATCGAGAAGTCCGAGAAGCTCTCGACGATGCTGAAGCGCCGCGGCATCAAGCACGTGGTGCTCAATGCGAAGTACCACGCGCAGGAAGCCGAGATCGTCG
>DAOPQX010000175.1:0-7604 GCA_035348395.1 Vicinamibacterales bacterium
GAGCCGGCGGGCAAGCGTGAGGTCGGAGAACATGGGATCAGTTAAACACAGGACGGAAGGCAGCAATCGGGATTCGGGAATCAGGATTCAGGAATCAGGATTCAGGAATCAGGATTCGGGAATCGAGATTCAGGAATCGAGAGCCGGTAATCAGGAACAGGAGCGGAAGTGCGGAGCAGGGAGCGGAACTCAGAAAGCGCGGGCGGGGGTGAGGAGCGCGGGGGCGGGACGCTCCGAGGCTTACTTCGCCTTCTTCGGCGCCGCCTTCTTCACGGTCTTGGCCTTCGCGACGCCCTTCTTCGGTCCGCAGCACGCCATGAGAATCCTCCTCCGATCGGCGCGGCGCCATGCCGCGCGGACGCCCGAATTCTAACCTGAATCCTGATTCCCGCATCCCGTATCCCGATTCCTCCACTGACCCTGAGGCCGTACCAAAGACGTTGCGTTCTCCACGCTTTCGGTATGGGTCCCCCCTCTGCTACGCTGGACCTAGGATTTCCGGGCAAAATCGAGCGGAGGGGCGATGACCTGGCTCTTCAAGGAAGAACCGGCCCACTACGGATACGACGCGCTCGAGCGCGACGGCCGGACGGTCTGGTCGGGGGTGAAGAACCCGCTCGCGCAGAAGCACCTGCGCGAGGTGAAGAAGGGTGACCGCATCCTCTACTACCACACCGGCGGCGAGAAGGCGATCGTCGGCGACGCGGCGGCGGCCACCGACGCCTACCCCGACCCTGACGATGGTTCGGGCAAGGCGTTCGTGGTGGACGTCGTCCCGAAGCGGCGATGGCGGCGCCCGGTGACGCTGGCCGAGATCAAGGCGACGCCCGCCTTCGCCCAGTTCCCTCTGGTGCGGATGCCGCGGCTCTCGGTGATGCCGGTCGGCGAGAAGGAGTTGCGGGAGCTGGAGAAGCTGGCGGCTGGGGGCTGAACGGTTAGCAGTCACCCCCGCGCGGCGCGGGCGCGCTGCAGATCGGCGCGCAGGCCCAGTTTCTCGACGTGCCAGGTGAAGGTTGACGGCCTGAGTCCGGCGATCGCCGCGGCGCCCGACGGTCCCGAGACCCGACCGGCGGTCCTCGCGATGAGCCGCCGGAAGTACTGGCGCTCCGCCTCTTCGAGCGTGCCGAGGGACGCCTCGGGTGCACCGCCGTCGCCCGTTTCGTCCTGCAGAGGGGGAATCTTGAGTCGCGGCGGCTCCGACAGGATCGCCGCCCGCTCGATGAGGTGTTCCAGCTCGCGAACGTTGCCGGGCCAGCGGTACGCGACCAGCCTCGCCATGTCCGCCTCGCCAATGCCCTGGAAGGCACGCGCCAGGGTGCGGTTCGCCCGCTCCATGAAATAGAGCGCGAGCGTGGGGATCTCCTCGCGCCGCTCGCGCAGCGGCGGAACGACGATGGGAAATGCCGACAGGCGGAAGAAGAGATCCTCGCGGAACTCCCCGCGCGCGACCGAGGACCTCAGGTCGCGGTTGGTGGCCGCAACGAGCCGGAAGTCGGAGTGCAACGGCCTGGTGCCCCCGACGCGCTCGAAGGTCCCCTCCTGCAACACGCGCAGCAGCCGTACCTGGTCCTCGAGCGTCAGCTCGCCGACCTCGTCGAGGAAGAGGGTGCCGCCGTCGGCCAGCTCGAATCGGCCGCGCGCCTGCTCGGTGGCGCCGGTGAACGCCCCGCGCTCGTGGCCGAAGAGGCTGCTTGCGACCAGGCCCGGCGCGAACGAGGCGATGTGCACGGCGATGAAAGGGCCCGGGCGTCGCGGCGACAGGCGGTGGATTTCGCGCGCGATCAGTTCCTTGCCGACACCGGTCTCCCCTTCGATCAGGACGCTGGTCACGGTCGGCGCCACTCGGCCGACGAGTTCGAGCGTTTGCCGCAGCGCCGGCGACTCCCCGACGATCCGGCCGCCGGCCGACGGCAGCGAGGGCGCCTGCCGGTAGTAGCGGTTCTCCTGCTCGAGGCGCCGCCGCGCCTCTATCAGGTCGCGCCAGATCGAGAGGTTCTCAGCGAGGACTCCGAGCTGGGCTCCCAGGACGTCGAGCAGCCGCCGGTCCGACGCTGACACCAGCGGCCGGCTGTAGCGGTTCTCGAACACGGCCCAGCCGCTCTTCGGCAGGCGCGTCGAGCCGAACGGCACGACGAGCAGCTGCCCCGTCCCACGCGGTCCATCGTCGAGGAGGGGTGCGCCGGTCTCCACCTCCTCCGGCGGACGCGCTGCAAGCAGCGACCGAACGGCCTCTACCCAGGCGGGACCACCGCCGCGGCTGGCCACGACGAGCGGCGCCTCCGCGCCCCGCTCGACGATGGCACAGCGCTCGACGCCGAGCACGGCGCAGAGCCGGGCGGCGAGATCTCCCCAGCCGGTATCTCCGGCGGCAGCGTTGACACCGAGCCGCCCCAGCTCGAGGAGCGCCGTCGCAAGCTCGAGCACGTTACCCGAGGCGGGCGCCAGGTCGATCGAGGCGAAGACGCGGCGCGACTCGTCGTGCAGCCGTTCCGCCTCCGGCTGCCGGCCCCGGCACTCGGCCCACTGCGCGGCGTCGGCCAGCGCGCGCGCCAGTTCCGAGGGGCACGCCCTCGACTCGCGCAGCAGCGCGACGGCCTGCTCGTGGTGGGCCGAGATCCGGGCCGCGACTTCCTCGTCCAACGGGCCTCGTGCGAGGCGGCGAGCCCGAATCCGGTGCGCGACGGCCCGCATGTAGCCGTCGGGCCAGCCGAGCATGCGCACGAGTTCGGTCTCGACGTCGAGCCCGGCCGGGGGCTTCACCCCCTCGACGTCCATGCGGTCCAGCACCTCGAACAGGGCGCTTCCGCCGAAGAACATCAGCCCCGAGGCGACCCTCGCGCGCTGCCCGGTTTCGAGTACGTCGGCGGCGGCCGCCAGCTGCCCTTCGATCATCCGTACCCAGGCGAGCGAGATCGACGCGTGCCAGAGGAAGTAGGGACCCGTGGGGTCGCCGGTCCAGTAGCGCACCGCCGACTCGGCGTAGAGCCGTGCGGGCTCGAACTCACGTCGACCGGCGTGCAGGCCTGACAGGAAGCAGTCGGCCAGGCCGACCAGGTGAGGGCGGCCCACGCGCTCGCCGGCCGACCGGAGCCGGTGGAGCAGGTCGAGCGCTCGGCCGTACTGGCCCACCTGCCCGTAGGTGCTGGCAAGGATGGCGAGGCCGGTTTCGGGGACCGGGTCGAGCAGCGGCTGCAGTTCGGGCGGCAGCGGAAGGATCTCCTGGGGCAGGTCGCCGAGAAGCCGCTCGAAAGTGGCCACGGCGGCCAGCGCCTGGCCGACGAGGATCTGCCCGAAGGCAACCTGCAGGTGGACCTCGAAGGAGACCGCCCGGCTATCGAGCGCTCGCGCCGCCTCGAGCGCCCGTTCGAGGTACTCGCCTCCCCGGTTCATGTCGCGTGCGGTGCGGACCGACTCGAAGCCGCGGGCGCCGCAAAGGATGGCCTGCCACTCCAGGTTTCCGCAGGCGACGGACGCATCGATGGCTCGGTCGAGGATCTCCGGAGTGAGCCGGGAGCCGAATCGGAAGCGTCGCACGCACTCGACCACGATCCCCGCCCAGGCGTGGGAACCGCCGGGAAACGACTCGGGGGACGCAGCCAGGACCATGTGATGGAACAGTGCCGAAGCCACGTCCTGGCGGCGCTGATCGGCTGCGCGGCGCCCGTTCGCCAGGACGGTTGGGATCAGGTCGGCGAGGCCGAACAGCCAGGCCCAATCGCCCGGGCCTGCCGCGTCGAGGACCCTCGCCTGGCGCTCGACGTCGAGCAGCACAAAGTGACCGGGCCCCGCGGCCGCGTCCTCGCCAATCCAGCCCTGGTCCCGCCCCCCGTGAAGCCAGCCCCACAACTCGGTCGGCCGAACGATGTCCCAACTGACGAGGGCGTCCAGCGACACCGGGCCGGCGGCGGCCAGCACGAATTCCGCAGCCCGTGTCCCCTTCAGCCGCCGTCCGTCGGAGCCCATCCTCCCTCCTCGCAGTCGGCAGTGTTGTGCACCCGCAGCCCGCTGTCAACTCTCAACGGGTTGTGAGCACGTGCCCCTCGAGCCGTTGGTCTGCGGGAACGCGCAAGCTCGTTTCCAGTGTGGCGCGACCACGGCACGTCATTCTGACGCAAGCACTTGCATCCAGGGGAACCGGTCCGTCGCGTGGCGGCCCCGGGCCGGGCGACACGCGGCACGTCTCCTGCCTATGGTCGAGGCATGACGTACCGCATTGAAACCAACCAGGCGGCCAGCGAAGTAAGCCTGTCCTTCCAAGGCCTGCTGGACTCCGCGGCGCTCGACGCGGTGAGGTCGAGCGTGACGGCCGCACGGGCCCAGGGGGCGAAGGCAGTCGTGCTCACGCTCGCGCCGGGGACCACGGTGGACCGCGAGTGCCTTCCGGGGCTCCGGTCAATCGAGGGGCTCGCCGTGAAGGCGGCGTCCCGGTTTTTGGCAACCTGGCTGGCCCAGTGCGGCGTGAACTGACTCGCACTCGTGCTTTTTCGGAAAGGGAGCAGCAATCATGAAGAGCAAGATGATCGTCGTCGTCACCGCGTTCCTCGGTCTCGCGATCGTGTCGTCCGCACAGGCGCAGGAGGTACGCCTGAACGTCGGGGTCCGGGGGAGCTTCGGGGTGCCGTTCGGGGAGGCACGGGGCGGGACCGACCTGAAGGACGTCACCACCCGCGCCATCCCGGTGCAGGTGGACGTGGACTACCGCATCGACGAGCACTGGAGCGCCGGCGTCTACGCGATCTACGGGCCGGTTGCGGTGGCGGACGCGACCCGGCGGCAGCTGGCGGCCAGCGGCCTTCGCAGCATCGGCGGTCACCGGCAGCAGCGCGTCGGCGTGCAGCTGACGCGCACGTTCCGCCCCGCGGCGCGGGTGTCGCCGTGGGTCGGCATGGCCGCCGGCTACGACTGGACGCGTTACGCGTGGGCGAAGCTGGCGACGGGTGAGGAGACCGAGATCGGCGTGTCGGGGTTCGAGACGACGCTTCAGGGGGGCGCCAGCTTCAAGCTGACGCCGCGCCTCGCGATCGGTCCGTTCGCCGCGTTCGACCTGGGGCGCTACGGGCAGGACATCGTCTGGGTGCAGCGCGCCGGCAACTCCTCGACGGGCATTCCCGACAAGGGGCTGCACCAGTGGGTTCGGTTCGGCGTGAAGATGTCGGTCGGCTTCTAGCCGCCACGCGGGCGGGTGCGGGGGGCGGAGGCACGGGCCTCCGCCCTTCCATATGAAGGCAGTAGACCGTCCGGTCGGAATTGGCACCGGAGGGCCTGTCCAGTCATCTTGGGTACAATCGCCAGAGTGCCTGCCGGCAGCCCGGGCCGTTTGCCTTCGGTCGATCCGCCAGCCAGACAGGAGTGTCAGATGCCACTGAACCGACGACAGTTCCTCACGACCGCCTCGGCGGCACTTGCCGCCACCACGCTCGACCCGCGCAGCCTGCTGGCCCAGGCCGCCGGACAGGCGCCGCCCGAGACGGCCTTCAAGCTGCTTCGCCGCGGTGTCGGCATCTTCACCGGGCAGGGAGGCACGATCGGGTGGTTCGTGGACCGCGAAGGGGCGCTCGTGATCGACTCGCAGTTCCCCGCCACCGCGAAGATCTGCCTGGAGGGCCTGCAGCAGCGGATGCAGGCCAGTGGCACAGGCGTCTCGCCTGTGAAGCAGGCGCAGGGCGGCACAGGCGTCTCGCCTGTGAAGCAGGCGCAGGGCGGCACAGGCGTCTCGCCCGCGAGCGGCAGGCTGATCGACTTCCTGGTGAACACCCACCACCACGGCGATCACGTCGCTGGGAACGGCGTGTTCCAGCCGGCCGTCCGCAAAATCCTGGCGCACGTCAACGTGCCGAAACTCCAGCGGGAGGCGTCCGAGCGGCGCGGGCCTGGGGCGCCAGGCCCGTCGACCGCGCCGGTGGTTGCGAACGCGACCTTCGACAAGGCATGGCACGAGGAGATCGGGCGCGAGGAGATGGAGGCGCGTTACTACGGCCCGGCACACACCAGCGGCGACGCCGTGGTGATCCTCGAGAAGGCGAACGTGGTGCACATGGGCGACCTCGTGTTCAACCGGATGCATCCGTTCATCGACCGCCCCGCGGGAGCCTCGATCGCCAGCTGGATCACGCTGCTCGACCGGGTACCCGCCGACATGCAGCGCGACACGACCTACATCTTCGGGCACGGCAACCCGAAGTTCGGCGTGACCGGCACGAGCGCCGATCTGAAGTACATGCGCGACTACCTGGCCGCACTGCTCGACTTCGTGCAGGCCGAGATGAAGCGGGGCCAGCCGCGCGATGCGATCGTCAGGATCACCGACCCGCTGAAAGGTTTCGCCGATCACGGCCCGCTGGTCGAGCGCACGCTCGGGCCGGCGTACGACGAGCTGGCGGGGTCGTAGACACGAGCGGCGCAGTACAATCCCCCCTTCTGCCCCCCTCCAGGAGCCCGCATGCCTTCACGAATCCGCCTGGCGATCGGGCTTGCGATCGCCATCGTCACTCTCCCGAACCTCGCACGGCTGGACGGCCAGGAACAGTACGACCGAACCACCCTCATCCCCGCGAAGACGCTGGCCGCGATCGCCAACGAGGTGTCTGGCGCGCAGGCGCTCAACCACGTGATCGACATCGCCGGCTACGAGCGCGATCGCAGGGCGTCGGAGTACGGCGAGGGCCTGCCGCGCGAGGCCGAGGTCGTCGCCTCCATTGCCAGGGAAGCCGGGCTCTCGGCGGTCGAGATCCTGCGGCCGGCCGGCGAGCCGCGGCTGCAGTGGGACGGTGAGGAAGGGGAACTGTGGATCGAGGAGCCGATCGCTTCGCGCCGCCTTCTCACCCGCTACCGCGACGTGGCCGCGACGCTCGCCCCCAATTCGCTCACCACCGAGGTGACCGCCGACCTCGTGTTCGTCGGCCGCGGCGACCGCGAGGCCGACTACGAGGGCAAGGACGTCAAGGGGAAGATCGTGCTCGGCTGGGGCAGCCTGGGGGCGATTCACGGCTTGGCGGTCACGCGCTACGGCGCGGCCGGCGCCATCAGCTACGGCGTGAGCAGCGGAAAGCCGATCGACCGGCCCGATCAGATCGCCTGGGGCAGCATCGGGACCTTCCCGCCGGACGGCGAGAAGACCGGGCTGTCGCGGGCGTCGTGGTTCGGCTTCAACCTGTCGCACCGGATGGGCCTGCAGCTCGTCGACCTCCTCGACAAGGGGACGGTGCGGCTGCGTGCGAAGGTGCGGGCCTCGCAGTACCCCGTGCAGCTGCCGACTGTCACGGCGACCATCCCGGGCGACGGTTCCCTGGCCGCCACCGGCAAGGACGAGGTTGTCTTCGTCGCACACCTGTTCGAGGGGGCCACAAAGCAGGGGGCAAACGACAACACCAGCGGCGTGGCGGTGCAGCTCGAGATCGCGCGCGCCTGGATCGCTCTCGTGAGAAGCGGCGCCCTGCCCGCCCCCAGGCGGACGATCCGCTTCCTCTGGGTGCCCGAGATCTCGGGGACGATGGCGTACCTGCGAGAGCACCGGGAGGAGGCGCTCCGGATGCTCGCGGCCATCAACATGGACATGGTCGGGGCGAACCAGACGCTGCACAGGAACAGCGCGAACCTGGCCTACA
>DAOPQX010000176.1:0-7581 GCA_035348395.1 Vicinamibacterales bacterium
GGCAGCCGCTGGCGGAAGTGCTGGAACGCCTCACCGGAAAAGCCGGGCACGGCATCGAGATCGTCAGCCACGTGAATGACATTCCCAAGGGATCGCGGCTGGCCGTTTCGACCAGCCTGCTGGCATGCCTGATCGCGGTGTGCATGCGGGCGACGGGCCAGATCCACGCGATAGAAGGCGGTTTGCAGGAGAATGAGCGGCGGCTGGTGGCGGCGCGCGGCGGACCGCTGGCAGCCGCGCACCAGGCGGCCGTCGAGGGTGACGAGCCATGAGCGGCAGCGTGCGCACGGGAGTCATGGGCGGGACCTTCGACCCCGTCCACCTGGGGCACCTCGCCGCGGCCTCTGCTGCCGCCGACGCGCTGAGCCTCCCCCGCGTGCTCTTCGTTCCGTCGCACCACCCCCCTCACCGGCACGAGGCGCCCCGCGTCTCGGCGTATCATCGGTTCGCGATGGTCGCGCTCGCCGTGGCCGAAGACGCGCGGTTCGAGGCCTGCGACCTCGAGCTCGGACGGCCCGGCCCGTCCTTCACGGCCGACACGCTGAGGCGGCTGAACGCCCTCGGGTACGACCCCTCGCAGTTGTTCTTCATTCTCGGCAGCGATGCCGTTGCTGAAATTGCGACCTGGCACGAATACCCGGCGGTGCTCGACCTGGCGTGCTTCGTCGTCATCGCGCGTCCGGGCCACGCGATCGGTCTGATCGGCTCGCAGGTGCCGGACCTGGCGCCCCGCCTGGTGGCGCCGGGCGGCGCCGCGGCGGGCCCGCTGAAAGCCGGCCAAATCGTGCTGGTTCCAGCGGCGACCCCTGACGTCTCGTCCACCTTGGTGCGCGACCACCTGGCGCGCGGCCTCGATATCGAGGGGCTCGTCCCCCGCGGGGTCGAGGCGTACATCGGCCGGCACGGGCTGTATCGACCCGAACCCACGCCCCCTGGACGACAGCTTGCATGACGACACGCGAGAACAGGAGCGCCACCACGGCGGACGGGCTGCCTTCACCGGTTGAACGGGCGATCGAGGCCGCGCGCGACAAGAAGGCCATCGACGTCGCGCTGCTCGATCTGCGCCCGCTGGCGAGCTTTACCGACTTCTTCGTGATCTGCTCGGGCTCGAACCCCAGGCAGGTGCAAGCGATCGCGGAGGCGGTGGAAGAGCGGCTGCGGGACGAGGGGCTTCGCCCGTCGCACGTCGAGGGGTTCGATCGCGCCGAGTGGATCCTGCTCGACTACTTCGACTTCATCGTCCACGTCTTCAGCAGCGCGCGGCGCGAGTTCTATGCGCTCGAACGCCTCTGGGGCAGCGCGGCTCGCGTGGAGGTCTAGCCGCCGGGCTGCCGACGGGCTCGTCGCAGCCGTGCTGGCCCCCCGGTGCCTCGCGTGCGGTCTCCCGCTCGACGCGCCCACGCGCGGGGCCGTCTGCCAGCCCTGCTGGCAATCGATCCTCCCTCTCGCCCCGCCGTTCTGCTGCCGCTGCGGCGACTCGCTGGCAAACCGCTGGCGGCCGGCTTCAGTTCCTGCAACACCCGATCGCGAGTCGCAGGCGACGCTCGTCGCGGCCGACAGCTTGCTGTGCAAGCGATGCCGGCGCACGCCTGCCGGCCCGGTGGCCGTGGCGCGGGCGGCGGGGGAGTACGCGGGCGCGCTGCGGCAGCTGCTTCACGCGCTGAAGTACGAGGGCCGGGAATCGCTCGCGCCCCCTCTGGCGGCCCTGATGCGCGAACGGGCGCCCGAGGTGTTCGAGGGGGCCTCGGTCGTCGTGCCAGTGCCGCTGCACTGGCAGCGGCGCTGGCAGCGCGGCTTCAACCAGGCCGAGGCCCTGGCGGCCGGCCTCGGCGTCCCCGTGTGCCGCGCGCTCGTTCGGCGGCGGTCGACGCGGGCGCAGTTCGGCCTTCCCGCCGCCCGGCGTCACCGCAACGTCCGGGGCGCGTTCCGCCCGGCCTGGCGCGGAGCGCGGCGCGCCCGTTCCCTGCTGAAGGGGGCAATCGTGGTCCTGGTCGACGACGTGGCGACGACGGGGGCCACGCTGGGAGCCTGCGCGGAGGTCTTGAAGGGGATGGGGGCGAGAGAGGTTCGAGCAATCACCGCCGCGCGAGCGCACGCTCGACAATCGTAGCGACCTCGGCCGCCACCTCCGTCACGGCGCGCTCGCCGCCGACCTCCGCCCAGCCGGGCGCGGCCGCCTGGCGGCGGTAGCTCGCGCGCACCCGCTCGAGCATCGGCAGGTCCTGCTCGAAACGGTCGCGGCCCGCCTGCTTGCGGGCGACTGCCGTCGCCGGCGCGATGTCGATCATCACGGTGAGATCGGGCTGCGGCAGGTGCCGCTGGGCCTCGAACAGCCAGTCAGGGTCGAGCCCCTGCGCCTCGCCGTACGCCACGCTCGACGCGAGGTAGCGATCGGCAATCACCACGTCGCCGCGATCGAGGGCAGCCGTCATGGCCGGCTTCCACTCGTAGCGGTTGGCGATCATCAGCAGCTGGATGACGTCGGGGCCGTAGTCGCGCTCGCCGTGCAGCGCACGCCGCAGCTCGGTGCCGATCGGGGTGGCGTAATCGGGAAACGAGACGGTCAGCACCGTTCGCCCGGCCGACGACAACCGCCCGCCGAGCAGCCGCGCCTGCGTCTCCTTGCCGCTCTGGTCGATCCCCTCGAACGCGATCAGCATCTCCCCCGCCTTCCGCCTTCGCTCCTCCGCCTTCCGCTCACTCCATCTCCAGCGCCAGGCTGTCGTCCACCGTCGAGCGCCGGCGGATCAACCGCCAGCCGTCGTCATCGACCAGCACCTCGGCGGCGAGCGGCCGGCGGTTGTAGGTGAACGACATGGCCGACCCGTAGGCGCCGGCATCGAGGATGGCAACCAGGTCGCCCACCTCGAGGGGCGGCAGCTCACGGTCGCGGCCCACCACGTCGCTCGACTCGCACAAGGGGCCGACGACCTCGTAGCGCCGGCGGCCGCCGGCGTGCGGCCGCACGGCCTCGATCCGGTGATACGCGCCGTAGAGGGCGGGTCGCAGCAGGTCGGTCATCCCGGCGTCGAGCACCGCGAACGTCTTGCCGCCGCCAGACCCCTTGATGTCCACGACGGTGGCCACCAGCACCCCCGCCGCTCCGACGATCACCCGGCCGGGCTCGAGAAGCAGGGCCAGGCCGCTCGATCGGGCGATCGGCACGAGGGCGTGGGCATACTGCTCGATCGTCACGACGGGCGAGTCGTCGTACGGGATGCCGAGGCCGCCGCCGAGATCCACGTGTTCGACGGCGATCCCGTCGGCACGGAGCGCCTGCGCCAGGGCGACCACCGACTCGGCGGCGCGGCGCAGCGGGGCGAGGTCGGTGATCTGCGACCCCACGTGGACGTGCACGCCCACCGGAACGAGCCCCGGCTTCCGGGCGATGTCGCGGTACAGGGCCGGCGCCAGCTCGATGGGCACGCCGAACTTGTCGTGGCGGCGGCCGGTGGAGATGTGGCTGTGCGTCCCGGCGTCGATGTCCGGGTTCACGCGCACGGCAACGCGCGCCCTCGTCCCGGCGTCGCGGGCGATCGCGTCGATGCGGCCGATCTCGCCGGGCGACTCGGCGTTGATCGCGTGAAGGCCGAGCGACACCGCCCGCCGCAGCTCGGAATCGGACTTGCCGACACCGGTGAAGACGATCTGATCGGGGGTGAACCCGGCCCGCAGGGCGACCTCGATCTCGCCGCCCGAGTTGGCGTCGGCGCGCGCCCCCTCGGCGTGCAGCAGGCGCAGCAGCGCGAGCGTCGAGTTCGCCTTCAGCGCGTAGTGCAGCGCGTGGGGAACCGGGGCGAAAACCCGGTCGAGGCGCCGCCATGCCTGGCGGACCAGCGCGCCGCTGTAGACGTAGGCAGGGGTGCCCACCCGCGCGATAATCGTTTCGAGGGGAACGCCGGAGCAGGAGAGGGTTCCGGTGTCGTCGCGGATGAACCCGGCGGTCGCGATGGTCACGTCCGCGCATTGTATCCGAGCGGATCTCGGTTTGACATGCCGAAAAACGCTTTGCTATCATCCGCTTTCCCGCCCCTCGCCACATGACGGCCAACCTCCTCGCAGCCGAACCGCCGTCGATCGACACGCTGATCGAGCGCTGCCTGCTCGGCGACCAGGCCGCATGGGAGACTGTCGTCCGCCAGCACTGGCGGAAGGTGTTCAACGTCGCCTACAAGTTCGTCGGCAGCCACGAGCAGGCCGAGGACCTGACCCAGGACATCTTCCTCAAGATCTTCCGCTCGCTCGAGACCTTCGACCGGCGCGCGAACTTCCAGACTTGGCTCATCAGCGTCAGCCGCAACCTCTGCATCGATCACTACCGCAGCGTCCGGCGCGAGCGGCAGCTCATCGACCGCGAGCTGCGCTCCGAGGATGCGATTGCCGTCTCGCGGACCGCGAGCCCGCTCAAGACGCTCGAGAACCGCGATCTCGCCGCGGAGCTGCGGCAGGCGCTGCAAGGGTTGCCCGCCGCACTGCGGACCGCCGTGCTGCTGCGCGACATCCACGAGCTGTCGTACCAGGAGATTGCCGAACGGCTGCACCTCCCGGAGGGGACCGTGAAGTCGCGGATCAACCGCGGCCGCCGGGAGCTGGCGCGGCGCATCCAGCGCCTGCGCGCCGAGTCGAGCCGGCCGGCCCGGCCCAAGGGCAACGGGCGCACCGGCGCCGAGCCGGGGCACGAATCGGAGTTGTTCCATGAACCTGACGACTAGTCGCACGGGAGACGTGGCGGTGGTACGCGTCGGTGAAACCCGCTTGATGTACCCGATCCTCTCCGATTTCTCCCAGGCGGTCGCGTCGCTGTTCGCCGCCGGAGAACGGAAGGTCGTCATCGACCTCGCCGATGTCACCTACATCGACAGCGCGAGCATCGGGTGCCTGATGGACCTGTACCGCCAGGCCACGCACGCGGGAGGGCGGCTCAAGCTCTCGGGCGTCCAGAAGCGCGTGGTGACGATGCTCACCATGACCGGCGCCCACAACTTCCTCGAGATCCATCCCGACGAGGCGGCTGCCGTCCAGAGCTTCGGGGTGTAGACATGCGGACCATCACCACGACCACGGGCGCCGAGATCCCGCTCGACGGCGACCTGCTTGCCATCATCGAGACGCTGTACGAGGAAGTCACCGTCAAGCGCGAGCTGAACCGGTCCTACGAGGACATGATGGGCGAGATCCGCCACCTGATCGCCCAGATGACGACCGAGGAGCGCGCCGACTACCTTGCGGAGAGCCTCTTCCACAACACGGTGCGCTTCGAGAACGAGCGCCTCGCGGCCTACCTGCAGAAGATTGCCGGCGGGAAGAAGAAGGTGCGGCGGTGAGGGGCGGCGGGAACCCGCCGCCTGCTACCTCCCCGCGATTGCGCTCTTGACCGATGCGGTCGCCGGAACCGCCACCGCCGGCAGCGGCGCCGCCAGCTCCACCAGCTCCCACGCGTCGCGCGACTCGAGCAGCTTCGCCGCGAAGGCCGTGTGCAGGGCGTGGCCCGCACGGTGCGCCACCACGTGCCCCAGGATCGGGTGCCCCACCAGCGCCAGGTCGCCCATCGCGTCCAGGATCTTGTGGCGCACGAACTCGTCCTCGAACCGCAGCGGGTTGTTGAGAACGCCGGTCTCGCCGATGACGATCGCGTTCTCGAGCGACCCGCCCAGCGCGAGGCCGTTCTGGCGCAGCATCTCGACCTCCTTCAGGAAGCCGAACGTCCGCGCCGGCGCGATCTGCTCGGTGAACGCGTCGCCCAGCAGGCTCACGGTGCGTGCCTGGTGGCGCAGCAGCGGGTGATCGAAGCTGATCGAGTAGCTCACCCGGAAGTGGTCGCAGGGATAGACGGCAATCCGCTTGTCACCCCGCGCCAGCTCGACCGGGCGGGTCACCCGCAGCACCTGCCGAGGCGCGGGCAGCACCCGCATCCCTGCCTCCTGCACGAGGTACACGAACGGCGCCGCGCTGCCGTCCATGATCGGCACTTCGGGGTGGTTCAGCTCGACGACCGCGTTGTCGACCCCCAGGCCTACGAGCGCCGCCAGCAGGTGCTCCACCGTCTCGACCCCGCCCCCCTTGGAGGCCAGCCCGGTCGCGTAGTGGATGCCGGCAAGGTAGTCGACCGTGGCCGGGATCTCGAGCCCCCCGAGGTCGGAGCGCCGGAACCGGATGCCGGAATTGGCCGGAGCGGGTTTGAGGGAAAGAGTGACCTTGTTGCCGGAGTGGAGGCCGATCCCGGCGCAGGAAACCTGCCGTCGAAGCGTCCGTTGTGAGTCCATTAGCGTCTCATGCGCGCCAACACGCCGCCGCCGTGGCCGGCCATACCTCAGCAATCACCATACCGGTGAGCCATCCGTGTGGAGTTTCTATGGAAATGCTGACAGATAAGGACTTGCCGCCTCACACCCGACTGCCACACCGTCCCGCTGACGAACTGTGGCTGTTTGACCACATGACTCAGCCCGCCCACCGCCGCGCCCTCGCGGCCGGCCGGCGGTCGAACAGCTCCCGGAGGAACCGTCCAGTGTGCGATTGTCGCACACCCGCGACGGCCTCGGGGGTTCCCACGGCTACCACCCGCCCTCCGTCGGCCCCCCCCTCGGGCCCGAGGTCCACGATGTGGTCGGCGCACTTTATCACGTCCAGGTTGTGCTCGATCACGACTACGGTGTTCCCCTGGTCCACCAGCCGGCCGAGCACGTCGAGCAGCTTCCGGGTGTCTTCGAAGTGCAACCCCGTGGTCGGCTCGTCGAGGATGTAGAGCGTCTTCCCGGTGCCCCGGCGCGACAGCTCCCGTGCCAGCTTGACGCGCTGTGCCTCGCCGCCGCTGAGCGTCGTCGCTGACTGGCCCAGGGTGATGTAGCCGAGCCCCACCTCGGCGAGCGTGCGCAGCTTGTTGGCGATGGCGGGGAAGTTCTCGAGCAGCTCGAGCGCCTGGGCGACGGTCAGGTCGAGCACGTCCGCGATCGACTTGCCGCGGTACTTGATCTCGAGCGTCTCCCGGTTGTAGCGCCGCCCCTTGCACTCCTCGCACGTCACGTAGACGTTGGGCAGGAAGTGCATCTCCACCGCGATGACGCCGTCGCCCTGGCAGGTCTCGCAGCGCCCCCCCTTGACGTTGAACGAGAAGCGGCCGGGCTTGAAGCCGCGCGCCTTCGCCTCGGGCAGCACCGCGAACAGCTCGCGGATGAACGTGAAGAGTCCCGTGTAGGTGGCGGGGTTCGAGCGGGGCGTGCGTCCGATGGGCGACTGGTCGATCTCGATCACCTTGTCCACCAGCTCGATCCCCTCGATCGCGTCGTGCGGCCCCGGCTCGTCGGCGGCGCGGTACAGCTGTCGCGCGAGCGCGCGGTACAGGATCTCGTGGACCAGGGTCGACTTCCCCGACCCGCTCACGCCGGTGACGGCCGTGAACACCCCGAGCGGGAACGCGACGTCGATGCCGTGCAGGTTGTTGGCGCGGGCGCCGCGGATGACGAGGGCGCCGCGATCGGCCGGCCGGCGGGCGGCGGGCGTCTCGATGCTGCGCTCGCCGCGCAGGTAGGCCCCCGTCAGCGAGCCGGCCACGCTGTCGCGCGGGGGGCTCCCGGCCTC
>DAOPQX010000177.1:0-7552 GCA_035348395.1 Vicinamibacterales bacterium
GTCGACGAACTGGCCGCCCGCTTCGGGCGCCCCTCGGAGCTGTCCCTGGAGCGGCACATGGGATGCGGCATGGGCGGCTGCTACAGCTGCGTCGTCCGCGTGAGGACGCCGGACGGCGGCAGCCGCTACGCGCGCACCTGCATCGAGGGGCCGGTTCTCAGGGGAGACGAGGTGCTGTGGGAGTAGACCTTTCGGTCCAGCTGGGGCCGCTGCGCCTGCGGACGCCGCTGATGTCGGCGAGCGGGTGCTTCGGCTACGGCGTCGAGTACGCCGGCGCCGTGGACCTCGCCAGCCTCGGCGCGGTTGTCGTCAAGGGCCTGTTCCTCAACGAGCGAGACGGACACCCTCCGCCGCGCATCGTCGAGACCCCGGCCGGCATGCTGAACGCGATCGGCCTTCAGGGGATCGGCGTGCACCGCTTCGTGCGGGAGAAGATGCCCGAGCTGCGGCGGATCGGGGCGACCGTGATCGTGAACGTGTGCGGGACCACGGTCGAAGAGTACGTGGAGGTCTCCAAGGTCCTCTCCGATACCGAGGGAGTCGCCGCGCTCGAGCTGAACATCTCCTGCCCGAACATCAAGGAGGGGGGCATCTCGTTCGGCTGCAACCTGGCGGGCACCCACCGGGTGGTGTCGGCGGTGCGCCGCGCGACGAGCCTGCCGATCATCCCCAAGCTGACGCCCAACGTCACCGACGTGGCGTCGTTCGCCGCCGCGGCCGAAGAGGCCGGGGCCGACGCGGTCTCGCTCGTCAATACCTTTCTCGCGATGGCGATCGACGTCGAGACCAGGCGGCCGAAGCTCTCGAACGGGATGGGGGGGCTGAGCGGTCCCGCCATCCGGCCGATCGCCGTGCGGATGGTGTACGAGTGCGCGCGGATCGTGAAGATCCCGGTGATCGGGATCGGCGGCATTGCGTCGGCGGCGGACGCCCTCGAGTTCCTGATCGCTGGCGCGACCGCCGTCCAGGTGGGAACCGCGAACTTCGTGGATCCGTTCATCTGGGGGAAGCTCGAGGCGGGGCTGCGCTCGTACCTGGAGCGGCACGGCGTTTCCCGCGTGGCCGACCTGGTCGGCTCGCTGCAGGTGGGGAGCTCGTGATGCAGGAACTGATCGTCGCCCTCGACGTGGACACGGCGGACGCGGCGCGGGCGCTGGCCGCGAAGCTCGCGGGGACGGTGGGCGGCTTCAAGGTCGGCAGCCGCCTCTTCACCTCGGAGGGGCCCGACTTCGTCCGCGCGCTCGTCGGCGAGGGACACCGGGTGTTCCTCGATCTGAAGTACCACGACATCCCGAACACCGTGGCCGGTGCGGTGGGCGCCGCGGCCCGGCTCGGCGTCTGGATGCTCAACGTCCACGCCTCCGGGGGGCGCGCAATGATGCGGGCCGCGGTGAAGGCGGCCGACGAGGCCGCTGCCGCCGCGGGGGGCGCGCGCCCGCTGGTGATCGCCGTGACGGTGCTCACCAGCCTCGATCGCCCCGCGCTCGAAGAGGTCGGCGTCTCGATCCCCGTGGACGACCAGGTGGAGCACCTGGCGGCGCTCGCCGAACAGGCGGGACTCGACGGGGTGGTCGCCTCGGCGCGCGAGACGGCGATGCTGCGGGCCAACCGACGTGACGGGTTCCTGATCGTGACGCCCGGCATCCGCGGGCCGGCGTCGCCCGGCGCAAGCGCCGACGACCAGGCGCGGACGATGGGTGCCGTGGCCGCACTCGCAGCCGGGGCGAGCTACCTGGTGGTGGGCCGGCCGATCATCGAGGCGTCAGACCCGCGCGGGGCGGCGGAGCGCATCGCCGAAGAGGTGGCCGGCGCCCGCTGAACGCCTCCCGCCCTCCGCCTTCGGTGTACACGAAAAGGGGCGCAAGCCGGAGAGCTTGCGCCCCTTTCGTCGTTTGCGATGAAGCCGACTACTTCGCCGTGATGATGAAGTGGCCGCGGCGGTTCTGCGCCCAGCACTCGTCGGTTTCCTGCGTGCAGAAGGGCTGTTCCTTCCCCTTCGTAATCACCAGGACGCGGTCGGCCGGCACGCCGAGCGTGACGAGGTAGTCCTTCACGGCGGTTGCGCGGCGCTCGCCGAGGGCGAGGTTGTACTCCGCGGTGCCGCGCGAGTCGCAGTGCCCCTCGACGGTGATCTTCGTCGAGGTCCACTTCTTCAGCCAGTCGGCATTCTTCTGCAGCGAGGACCGGGCCTCGTCCTTCAGGTCCGACTTGTCGTAGTCGAAGAACACGTCGGCCAGCGGCCTCTCGGCGTTCAGCTCGTCGAGGGTCTTCTTGGCGAAGATCTCCTCCTCGGTCAGCGGTGCGGGCGGCGGCGGCGGTGGCGGCGGCGGTGGCGGTGGCGGTGGCGGCGCGGGTGCCGCGGCTGGCGGCGGCGGCGGAGGCGCCGTCTCGGGCGCCTGCTTCTTGCAGCCGGTGGCGCCGAGGCCGACCACGGCAACGGTCCCGGCCACGACCAGGTACCGGGCGAAACGGTTCATCTCCACATCTCCTGGACGGCCAACCGCGCGCGGCGTGTGTTTTCAGTATCGGGGGGTCACCGACGAAGCTCGGCGCCGGTGGCGGGTTGGACGGAGTTCAGCTTATGTTGAACCCAGCTCTAGTGTCAAAAGGAAACCGCACGGCCCGCGAACGCGCGTGCCTCGTGGGGCCGGGAGTTGGGCACTCCGCTCACGCGGGGCGGAGGATGAGCGCCTCGTTCAGGCTGCCCTGGCGGTAGCCCTGGAGATCGAGGCTGACGTAGCGGAACCCGATCGCCTTCAGCTCGCCGATCAGCCCCTCCCGCACCTCGGACTCCAGCGCCCGCGGCATCTCGTCCGGGGACAGCTCGATGCGGGCCAGCTCGCCGTGATGGCGCACCCGGCACTGCCGGAACCCGAACGAGTGGAGCACGTCCTCGGCGCGCTCGATCATCCGCAGCTTCTCGACCGTGACCTCGGAGTGATAGGGGATTCGCGACGAGAGGCAGGCTGAGGCAGGCTGGTCCCAGGTCGGCAGCCCCCTTTTCCGCGACAGCTCGCGGATGTCGGCCTTCGAGAGGCCGGCCTCGTCGAGCGGGCTGCGGACGCCGTGCTCGCGCGCGGCCTGCCGGCCCGGACGGTAGTCGCCGCGGTCGTCGGCGTTGTTCCCGTCGGCCACGGCCGCAAACCCGCGTTCGCGGGCGAGCGCGGTGAGGCGCCCGAACAGCTCGTCCTTGCAGTAGTAGCACCGGTTGGCCGGGTTGGCGCGGTACTCGGGCCGCTCGATCTCTTCGGTCCGGAGTATCTCGTGCCGCAGGCCGAACCGGCTGACCAGGTCCAGCGCCACCTCCCGATGGCTCGAGGGGTAGCTGGGGCTGTCGGCGGTGACCGCGAGCGCGCGGTCACCGAGCGTGTCGGCCGCCGTCACCGCGAGGTAGGCGCTGTCCACGCCGCCGCTGAAGGCGACGACCACCGACCCGAGCTCAACGAGGATCGCGCGGAGACGCCGTTCGCGGTCGGCCAGCGAGTCGGCCGCGCGGCGCGCTTCACTTCTGGCGGGGGCTGTAGACACTATTCCCAATCCTCTTCCTCGTCTTCGTCCTCGTCGTCCAGCTCGTCCTCGTCTTCCTCGTCCAGCTCGTCCTCGTCCTCGTCGGAAACGGCCTCCAGCTCGATCGGCGAGACGCTGGTCACCTCGAGGTCGGATCCACACTCGGGGCAGGTGACCAGGTCACCCTTGTTCACGTCGTACTCGTCCACCTCGACGTCCGCGTCGCACTCGGGGCACGTAGCCATTCCCGATCCTCCTGGCGGCTTGCTCCGCCGATCGACGCCCGGCCCGCGGCACCACGCCCCGCCCCCGGGCAAAGGCAGGGATTATAGCGACACCCTCCGGACTCCCGCAAACCGATTACCGTCGCGGGGCTAACGTCCCACCGGGCAGGTCCCGATACACCAAGCGATGACCGCGGGGACCGCTGCCAAAACCGTTCTCATCGCCGACGACACGGCCTTCGTCCGGGAGCGGTTCCAGACCGCGCTGCACGAAGCGGGTCACCGCGCACTGGCTGTCAAGAGCGCGGCGGAGCTGCTGGCCCGAGTTCGCGCCGACCTGGAGGCCATCGACCTGCTGGTCGTCGACCTTCGTCTGCCCCACGCCGCCGGCGTCGAGCTGATCCGCTCGGTCCGCAAGCTGGACCAGGGCAAGCTGCCGATCCTCGTCTTCAGCGGGACGATCTCGAGCGCCGAAGAGGTCCGGGAACTGGCCGCCCTGGGTGTGGCCGGCTATGTCAACGAGTATAGCGCCGTCCAGCACATCCTGCCCTCACTGGCGCCCCACCTGTTCCCCGACAACTTCAACCGGCGGTCGAGTCCCCGGGTGGTCCTGGGAATCCCGGTGGCGTACCGGTCGGGCGACACCATCACGGCGGTCCTGACGCTGAACTTGAGCAAGGGGGGCATCGGCATCCGCACGATGAACCCGCTGGCGGAGGGGATCCGCGTCCGCCTGCGGTTCCGGCTGCCCGGCGCCAGGCGCGAGATCGAGGCCGAGGCCCGGGTGGCGTGGAGCGACCGGCGCATCGGCATGGGCCTGCAGTTCGAGAAGGTGCAGGCCGAAGACCAGGCCGCGATCGACGAGTTCGTCGACACCCACTTCTTCAACACCCGCCAATAGCGCCGGTTTCCCCAGTAGCGCCGGTGTCCGTGCCGGCCTGGCCTTCCCCCGGTATCCCCGGCCTCCGTGCCGGCGGGTGTAGGGTGTACATTGGCCTCTCCTCCAGGGGAAGTCACTCAGTGCGCAGCAGACGCAGGCCGTTGGCGACGACGAGCAGCGAGGCGCCCATGTCGGCGGCGACGGCCATCCAGAGGGTCGCGGCGCCGGTGACGGCGAGCGCGAGGAAGAGGGCCTTGACGCCGAGCGAGAAGGCGACGTTGGTCTTGACGTTGAACAGCGTGCGGCGGCCGAGGCGCACGAGATAGGGCAGCTTCAACAGGTCGTCCGACATCAGCGCGACGTCGGCGGTCTCGAGCGCGGCACCCGATCCCGCCGCCCCCATCGCGATTCCCAGGTCGGCGGCGGCGAGCGCGGGGGCGTCGTTCACGCCGTCGCCCACCATGGCGACCGAGCCGAAGCGGCGGCGCAGCTCCTTCACCGCCTCGACCTTGTCGCCCGGCAGCAGCTCGGCCCGCACCTCGTCGACACCGAGCCCATCGGCAATCGCCCGCGCCGTGCGCTCGTGGTCGCCGGTCAGCATCACCAGGTGCGCGAGGCCGGCGCGGCGCAGCTCGAGGATCGCCGAGCGGCCCGCCTCCCGGGTCTTGTCGGCCACTCCGATGATCCCGATCGGCAAGTTCCCTCTTGCGACGAGAACGGCCGTTGTCCCCTGCCGCCCGAGCTCCTCGAGCCGCGCGTCGATGGCCGGCGAACACAGCCCGCGCGCCTCGAACAGCCGGTGGTTCCCCACCAGCACCGGCGCCCCTTCGATGCTCGCCTCGGCGCCCAGCCCGGGAAGGGCGCGGAAGGCCTCGCCGGGCGGCGGGGCGACCGCCCCGGCGGCTGCTCTCTCGATGATTGCGCGGGCGATCGGGTGCTCTGACCTCGCCTCGAGGGCGGCAGCCAGTCCCAGCAGCCGCTCCGGAGACGTCCCGTTCAGCGGCTGCACGCCGACCACCTCGGGCCGTCCGCGCGTCAGCGTGCCGGTCTTGTCGAAGGCCATGGCCCCGAGCGCGGCCGCGCGCTCCAGGTGCACGCCCCCCTTGACGAGGACACCGCGGCGCGCCGCGGCGGCCAGCGCCGACACGAAGGACACCGGCGTCGAGATGACGAGCGCGCACGGGCAGGAGATGACGAGCAGCACCAGCGCCCGGTAGAACCAGGGCCCGAACGGCTGCCCGAACGCGAGGGACGGCAGGACGGCAATCGCCGCAGCCGTCGCGAGCACCGCGGGCGTGTAGTAACGCGCGAACCGCTCCACGAAAGCCTGCGAGGGCGCGCGCTGCGCCTGCGCGACTTCCACGAGCGCGATGATGCGCGCCATCGTCGTGTCGCCCGAAAGCCGCGTCACCCTCACCTCGAGGGCGCCGTGACCGTTCACGCTGCCCGCGAACACCCCGTCGCCCTGCGCCTTGTCCACCGGCATCGACTCGCCCGTGATCGGCGCCTGGTTCACCTCGCTCGCCCCCGCCGCGACCACCCCGTCGAGCGCGATCCGTTCCCCCGGCCGTACCACGAGCGTGTCTCCGACCTCCACCTCGTCGAGCGGCAGCCGGCGCTCGCCTTCGGGCCGGCGCACCAGCGCGTCGGCGGGAGTCAGTTCCATCAGCGAGCGGATGGCGCGGCGGGCGCGCTCCATGCTGCGGGTCTCGAGCAGCTGGGCGAGCGCGAACAGGAAGATGACGGCCGCGGCCTCCGACCACTCGCCGAGGACGAGCGCGCCGGCCACCGCCACCAACATCAGGACGTTGATGTCGAACGACGCGCTTCGGGCAGCCGCGAGGGCGCGTCGCGCGGTCAGCGACGCCGCCAACGCAATCGACACGGCGTACAGGAGATAGGCGAGCGGCCGCGGCCCGCCGGCCAGCTCGGCAGCCAGCCCTGCGAGGAAGGCTGCCCCCGACGCCGCGACGACGAAGACGCGGCGGCGCCCGGTGCCGATGCTGGCCGCCACCGGCTGCTCGTGCTCGAGCCAGGCCCGCATCCCGGTGGCCGCCACCGCCTCGGCAACCTGCGACGCCGAGAGCCGGGCCGCGTCGTGGGCGACGCGCAGGCGCCCGCTCACCACGTCGGCTGAGAAGCGCTCGAGGCCAGGCAGGTGCCGCAGGTGCCGCTCCAGCAGCGCCACCTCCTCGTGGCAGTCCATCCCGTCAACGCGGTAGACCGACTCGGTGTGGACCTCGCAGACCGGGCACTCGGCGACGTTCGCCCGGCTCACGGCCGCTCCCTCGCCGATGCCTCTTCCACGTGGCGCAGGCCCTCGCGGAACAGCCCGGTGATGTGATCGTCGTCGAGGGCGTAGAACACCATCCTGCCCTCGCGCCGCGAGCGCACCAGCCTCAAGCCGCGGAGAACCCGCAGCTGGTGCGACACGGCCGACTGCGACAAGCCCAGCAGCGTGGCCACGTCGCACACGCACAACTCGGCGTGCGACAGCGCGTCGAGGATCCGCACGCGCGTCGGGTCGCCCAGCACGCGGAAGGTTTCGGCCAACAGCTCGACCGAGCCGGTCCCGACCAGCGCCGCCCGCACGGCGGCAACGCGCCCGGCGTCGGCCACGAAGACCTCGCAGGCGTCAGCGGCGTCTGAGTTCGAAACGGCCCGCCTGACGGGCGAAGCCGCGCCGGTGGCGGTTGTGACCATGGAGTCATTATATGAACATGTGTTCATATATTCAATGTTGCGATTTCAGTTAAAATCGAAGGCTTTGAACGACCGGTCGACTCCACCACTTGGTCCCAGGGAGCACGGTGTGATTGAAGTTCAACACCTCACCAAACGCTACGGCCGCGTCTCGGCGGTCGAGGACATCAGTTTCCGGGTCGAGCGCGGGGAGATCCTGGGGTTTCTCGGTCCCAACGGCGCCGGCAAGACCACGACG
>DAOPQX010000178.1:0-7526 GCA_035348395.1 Vicinamibacterales bacterium
CCCGGGTTTCCTGGCGAGGCGTGCCGGTCATCGTGGCGGCATCCACCGAGACGGGCGCCCGCGGGTTCGATTTCTTCGCGCCGGTCGAGGCGGCCGGCGCGCTGGCCGACGCTTTGTCTCGGGAGGGCGCGGCCCGGCTCGACCCGGCCGCCGCCGAGGTGCTGCGGGTCGAGGCCGGCCGGCCGGCGTTCGGCGTGGACATGGACCAGGACACGATCCCGCTCGAAGCGGGGATCGAGGCGAGGGGGATCAGCTTCACGAAGGGGTGCTACCCGGGGCAGGAGGTGGTCGTCCGGATCCTCCACCGCGGCCACGGCCGCGTGGCCCGCAGGCTGGCGGGGCTGCTGATCGATGGCGACGAGGCGCCCGGGCCCGGCGACCTGCTGCGGGCGGGGGACCGCGACGCCGGCCGCGTGACCAGCGGGGTGTTTTCCCCCGCGCTGGGCCGGCCGATCGCGATGGCGATGCTGCAGCGCGATTTCCTCGAGCCCGGCACGCAGCTGACCGTCCTTCACGACGGGACGCCGTTCCCGGCGACGGTGACCGGCCTGCCCTTCGTCCAAGGGGTCGGGAGTAATTAGAAGTCGTGCCGGACTCCCGGCGGAGAGGTCGAGAGTACTTAGTCGA
Organism: Vicinamibacterales bacterium; assembly: GCA_035348395.1. Classification (GTDB taxonomy): domain Bacteria; phylum Acidobacteriota; class Vicinamibacteria; order Vicinamibacterales; family Fen-181; genus JARKSS01. The sequence continues at coordinate 628 of DAOPQX010000178.1, forward strand.
GAGCACCTAGATGACGAAAATCCGGCAGGACTTCTAATTACTCCCGACCCCGAGCGGCATCCGAAGCCAGTCGCGAGCGTTCTCGAAGCACACGCCCCGCACCAGCCGCTCGAGCATCACGTCGTCGTCGGGCACGAGGCCCTGCTCGACGTCGCGCCCGAGGATGTCGCAGACCAGCCGCCTGAAGTACTCGTGACGCGAGTACGACACGAAGCTCCGCGAGTCGGTCAGCATCCCGATGAAGCGCGAGAAGAGGCCGAGGTTCGAGAGCGCGCGGATCTGGGCCTCCATCCCGTCCTTCTGATCCAGGAACCACCAGCCCGAGCCGAACTGCAGCTTCCCCGGCACCGATCCGTCCTGGAAGTTGCCGGTCATCGCCGCCATCAGCTCGTTGTCGCGGGGGTTGAGGTTGTAGAGGACCGTGCGGGCCAGCCGCCCCTGGCTGTCGAGACCGTCGAGGAAGCGGGCCAACGGTCTGGCCATCTCGAAGTCGCCGATGGAGTCGGCGCCGCAGTCGGCGCCGAGCAGCTGCCGCAGGCGGGACGAGGTGTTGCGCAGCGCGCCGAGGTGGTACTGCTGCATCCACCCGCGCTCGTGATCCATGAGAGCGAAGCGGTGGAGCAGCGCCGAACGGTAGCGCGCCGCCGCCCCGGCATCGACGAGGCGTCCGGCCCGCGCCGCCTCGAAGGTGGCGGCGACCTCGGCGTCCGACCACGGCTCGGCCTCGATCCGCTCGAGCCCGTGATCCGACGAACGGCACCCCGCGTCGTGGAAGGCGGCGTGGCGCTGGTCGAGCGCCTCGAGGAACTGGCCGAACGTCGCGATCGAGCGGTTCGCCGCCGCCTCGAGCCGGTCCACCCACGCGCTGAAGGCGGCCGGGTCGCCGACCCCGAGCGCGGCGTCGGGCCGCCAGCCGGGGTACACGCGGGTATCCTCGTGGGCGGCGAGCGCGCGGTGATGTTCGAGCGAGTCGGCCGGGTCGTCGGTGGTGACGACCAGCACCACCTTGAACTGGCGGAGCAGGCCGCGGGGCGAGAAGCCGGGGTGGCGCAGGCACTCGTTGCAGCGGTCGAAGGTGACGCGCGCGCTCTCGGGCGAGAGCAGCGTCACGATGCCGAACGGGCGCCGCAGCTCCATGTGGGTCCAGTGGTAGAGCGGGTTGCGCAGCGTCCAGGGGACGGTGGCGGACCACGCCTCGAACTTCTCCCAGTCGGTGGCTTCGCCGGTGATCAGGCGCTCGGGAATGCCGTTGGCCCGCATCGCCCGCCACTTGTAGTGGTCACCGTCGAGCCACAGCTCGGTGATCGAACGGAAGGGGCGATCCGTGGCGATCCGGGCCGCGGGCAGGTGGCAGTGGTAGTCGATGATCGGCAGCGGTTCGGCGACCCGGTGGAAGAGGTCGCGGGCCCTGGCCGAGCCGAGCAGGAAGTCGTCGTGGATGAAGGGCGCCATCGGTGTCCCGATCGTCGAAATTGACCCCGCGGTGGGAATTCGTTATACCACTTCCGCGCCCGGGTCTCCACGCGGCCCGGCTGAGGAGGCCTTCGATGTCGCTCGGGGCGCCCCGAGCGCATCGAGGAAGGAGTGCATGTGCCCACGCCGACCGCGCCCGGGCCGTCCGCGACGGCCGCACCCGTCAAGTCCGGCGGCTACTTCCGCTGGGTGATCTGCGGGCTGCTCTTCCTGGCGACCACGATCAACTACATCGACCGGCAGGTCATCGGCATCCTGAAGCCGACCCTGCAGGAGGAGTTCGCCTGGACCGAGTCCGACTACGCCGACATCGTCTTCGCCTTCCAGCTCGCGTACGCGATCGGGATGGTGCTGGCGGGACGGCTGATGGACCGCCTCGGCACCAAGCGGGGCTTCGCCCTCGCGCTCACCATCTGGAGCGTGGCCGCCATCGCGCACGCCGAGGCGCCGGTCTTCGGCCAGTGGGTGGCGCCCGTTCTCGGCATGTTCGGCCTCGGCTACACGGCCTCGGTGGCCGGCTTCATGGCCGCCCGTTTCGCGCTCGGCCTCGGCGAGTCGGGCAACTTCCCCGCGTCGGTGAAGACGGTGGCGGAGTGGTTCCCGCGGCGGGAGCGGGCGCTGGCCACCGGCATCTTCAACGCGGGCACCAACGTGGGGGCCCTCGTCACGCCGCTGGTGGTGCCCTGGATCACCCTCTCCTTTGGATGGTACTGGGCGTTTGTCGCGACCGGCGCCGTCGGCCTTCTCTGGCTCGCCATCTGGCTGCCGCTCTACGCGACGCCCGATGCCCACCGGCGCCTGAAGCCCGCCGAGCTGGCCTACATCCAGAGTGACCCGCCCGACCCGGCCAAGCGGGTGCCGTGGGTCGGGCTGCTGCCGCTGCGCCAGACCTGGGCGGTGGCCCTCGCCAAGGGGCTGACCGATCCGATCTGGTGGGTGTACCTTTTCTGGATACCCGACTTCCTCCACCGCAACCACGGGCTCGACCTCACCACGATCGGCCCTCCCATCGTCGTGATCTACCTCGTGACCGACGTCGGGAGCGTCGGGGGCGGGTGGCTGTCGTCGGCGCTCATCAAGCGAGGCTGGACGGTGAACGCCGCCCGCAAGACGGCGATGCTGACCTTCGCGCTCGCGGTCGTGCCGATCGTCTTCGCCTCGCAGGTGAAGAGCATGTGGCTCGCGGTCGCGCTGATCAGCATTGCCGCCGCGTCGCACCAGGGGTGGTCGGCCAACGTCTACACGCTGGTCTCCGACATGTTCCCCCGCCATGCCGTCGGATCGGTGGTCGGCTTCGCGGGAATGGCCGGGGCGGTCGGGGGCATGTTCATCTCGAAGGTCGTGGGGAAGATCCTCGACGCGACCGGCAGCTACGTTCCGATCTTCCTGATGGCGGGGTTCGCCTACCTGATCGCGCTCGCGGTGGTTCAGCTGCTGGTGCCGCGGCTGAAGCCCGTGGAGATGGGAGACGGGGGGACGATGGGAAAGGCACAATGAAGAATGCAGAATGTAGAAAGGCGGAGGCTTTCTGAATGGTGACCGGATTCGGGTCGGCTGAGCGGGCGATCACGCGCGACGAGGCGCACGCAATCGTGGCCGAGGCGTTCGGCTCGCTGTCGATCGAGCGGCGGCGCGTGCTCGCGGTGATCCCCGACGGGACACGGACCGCGCCGATGCCGATGATGTTCGACCTGCTCGAGCGGGTCGTCGGCTCGCGGGCGGCGGAGCTCGACTTCCTGGTTGCGCTCGGCACGCACCAGCCGATGTCCGATTCGCAGCTGGCCAGGCTGGTCGGGCGGCCGGTCTCGGGCGGGCGGGCCGGGCGCAGCCGGATCATGAACCACCGGTGGGACGACCCGTCGGCGCTCGTCACTGCCGGCGTCATCCCCGCCGCCGAGGTGTCCGCACTCACGGGCGGCTTGATGGCCGACCCCGTCCCGGTGACGCTGAACCGGCTGCTCTTCGAGTACGACCACCTGATCCTGTGCGGCCCGGTGTTCCCGCACGAGGTCGTCGGTTTCTCGGGCGGGACCAAGTACCTGGTGCCGGGCGTTGCCGGGCCCGCCGTCATCGATCTCACGCACTGGATCGGCGCGCTGCTCACCTCGAGCCGCGTGATCGGCTCAGGCTACACTCCGGTCCGCGCCGTCGTCGATCGTGCCGCGGGGATGGTGAACCGGCCGATGACCTGCGCGGCCATGGTGGTGGAGGGGGCCACGCTGAGGGGGCTCTTCGTGGGGCCGCCTCGAGAGGCGTGGGAGAATGCCTCGGCCCTCTCCTCGCAGGTCCACATCGTCCGCGTGCCGAAGCCCCTCGCGCGCGTGCTGTCGGTCATGCCGCCGATGTACGACGACCTGTGGACGGCGGCCAAGGGGATGTACAAGCTCGAGCCGGCCGTCGCCGACGGCGGCGAGGTGGTGATCTACGCGCCGGGCGTGACCGAGGTGAGCTACACCCACGGCGCGCTGATCGACGAGGTCGGCTATCACTGCCGCGACTACTTCCTCGGCCAGTGGGACCGATTCAAGCACTACCCCGGTGCCATCCTCGCCCACTCGACGCACGTCAAGGGGCTTGGCACGTACGACGCCGCCACCGGGGAGGAGTGCCCGCGGATCACCGTGACGCTCGCGACGGGCATCCCGAGGGAGCGGTGCGAGCGCATCAACCTGGGCTACCTCGACCCGGCGGCAATCGACGTGAACGAGTGGAAAGGGCGCGAGGCCGAAGGCATCCTGGTGGTGCCGCGCGCCGGTGAGATGCTCTACCGGCTGACCGGAGAGGCGTGATGAACATCCTGTCGGCGAACGTGCCCGGGCTCGTCGCCCGGTCGGTCGTTGCGGCGGCCGGGGGCGAGTGGGCCCTGGCCAGGGAGGGCGCGAAGCGCCGCCTCGTCGCGCTGCTCCCGCGCGAGTCGCGGCCGCTCGCGGAGCTGGAGGGCGACCGCGCCGAGCGCGGGGGGCGGACGCTGGTGATCGGCCCGGCGAGCCCTCGCAACGCGAGCGCGCTCCGCACGTTCCTTCCCTGGCTTTGTCCCGCGCCGATCGGCCTGCGCACCTCGGCGGGTTTCGGAGACCGGCTGGGCCTCGCCACCCCGGGGCACGTCCGGGCGCTGCGAGCCGCGGCCCCCGACCTGGCGCCGATCTTCGCGCAGCAGTCGATCCGCGAGATGACCCGGACGGGCCGCACGCCGGTGCAGGTGCTGGACGATGCGACGTGGGGCGCGTTCGAGGAGGGCTGGACGGGCGGCGTCGGGTCGGATGCCGATCACCTGAAGGCCGAGGGGGAGATCGACGCCTGCCTCGAGGCCGGGTTCACCCTCTTCACGTTCGATCCCGGCGCGTTCGTGGACGCCGCGGCGGCATCGTCCGGCCGCGAGGAGCTGGCGCGGGCACTCGTCCGGGTGCCGTGGGATCGGCTCGAAACGTCGCTCCAGGCGCTGGCGGCCAGGTACGTCGGGCAGCCGTTCGGCATCGAGGGTGTTGACGTCTCCTTCGACGAGGACGCGGTTGCGCGCGCGGCGATCAAGTACGGGGCGGCCGTGGCACACGTGGCGGCCCTCTACCGCCACCTGTGCGAGCGCGCCGGCAGCCGGCCGTTCGAGGTGGAGGTGTCGGTCGACGAGACCGAGGCCCCGACCTCGCACGCCGAGCACGTGTTCGTGGCGACCGAGCTGCGCCGGCTCGGGGTGAAGTGGGTGAGCCTTGCCCCCCGGTTCGTCGGCCGGTTCGAAAAGGGCGTGGACTACATCGGCGACCTGGAGGAGTTCGGCCGGCACCTCGCCGGCCACGCCGCCATCGCGCGCGCCCTCGGACCCTACAAGCTGAGCCTCCATTCGGGCTCCGACAAGTTCAGCCTCTACGGCGCGGTCGCACGCGAGACGCGCGGCCTCGTTCACCTGAAGACCGCGGGCACCAGCTACCTCGAGGCGCTGCGGGTCGTCGCCGCGGTGCAGCCTGAGCTGTTCCGCGAGATTTTCTGGTTCGCCTGCGGCCGCTACGAGGAGGACCGCGCCAGCTACCACGTGTCGGCCGCCGCGGCGCGCGCCGCCGCGGCGCTCGAGGCCCGCGGCGAGCCGAGGGCGGCGCTCGACGACTTCCACGTGCGGCAGGTGCTGCACGTCACGTTCGGCTCGGTGCTGACGGCGGCCGATCCGCGCGGCCGGCCCCGATTCGCGCACCGGATCGCCGCGGTGCTGGACGAGTCTCCCGAGGCCTACGCCACCGGCCTCGAGAGCCACTTCGCGCGGCACCTCGGCCCGTTCGCCGGCTGCGCCAGCGCGTAGCCGGCCCCCCGCCCCCGCGGGCACCCCGATCCGATCCCCTGCTCCCTGCCCCCCGATCCCTGCTCCCTGTTCCCTGATCCCTGATCCCTGATAGCATCTGCCCAGGTGATACCTACAGAGATGACCCAACCGTCAAGAGCCAGCGTGTTCGACCTGTCCGGACGCACCATCGCCATCACCGGCGCCCTCGGCGTGCTCGGGTGCGCAATCTCGAGGGGCCTTGCGGCCAGCGGGGCCAACCTCGCCCTGCTCGACCACCGCATCGCGAGCGGCCAGAAGTTCTGCGCGTCGCTCGGCGAGGAGGGGTCCTCGCGCACGGTGGTCATCGAGGCCGACGTGCTCAATCCCGAGAGCCTGGCCCGCGCCGCAGACGCGGTCGTCCATCGCTTCGGCCAGGTGGACGGGCTGATCAACGCGGCCGGCGGGAATCGGCCCGAGGCGACGACGGGGCCCGGGCGCACCTTCTTCGACCTGCCGGCCGACGCCTTGTTGAAGACGCTGGATCTCAACCTGATCGGCACCATCCTTCCGTGCCAGGCGTTCGGCCGCCACATGGCGGCGCGGGGCGAGGGGGTCATCCTGAACGTCTCGTCGATGAACGCGTTCCGGCCGCTGACGCGCATCCCCGCCTACTCGGCCGCGAAGGCGGCGGTCAGCAACTTCACCCAGTGGCTGGCCGTGCACATGGCGCAGGAGTTGTCGCCCCGCATCCGGGTGAACGCGATTGCGCCGGGGTTCTTCCTCACCGAGCAGAACCGGTTCCTGTTGACCGACGCGGAGACCGGCGCGTTGACCGCGCGCGGCCAGAGCATCCTCTCGCACACGCCGATGGCGCGGTTCGGCGATCCGGATGACCTGCTAGGGGCCGTGATCTGGCTGATGTCTCCGGCCTCGGCGTTTGTGACCGGCATCGTGGTGCCGATCGACGGCGGCTTCTCCGCGTTCAGCGGCGTTTGACCTGGAGTTCACGACATGGAGTTCCACATTGGAGTCGTCGGCCTGGGCGTGATGGGGGCGAACCTGGCCCTCAACATCGAGCGGAACGGGTTCCCGGTGGTCGGCTACGACGTCTCGGCGGCCCAGACGAAGGCGTTCCTCGACGGCCCGGTCGAGCAGCTCTGCGCGATGCTCGACGACTGGC
>DAOPQX010000179.1:0-7493 GCA_035348395.1 Vicinamibacterales bacterium
CTGCATGCTGAACGGCGTTGACGTCAGCTTGAGCGCGGCCACCACGCCGATGGCGGCCAGCGGGATCGAGAAGAGGATGATGAACGGGTCGCGCAGCGATTCGTACTGCGAGGCCATGACGGCGTAGACGAGGACGATCGCCAGGATCAGGACCATCTGCAGCTGGTTGAAGGCCTTCGCCTGCTCCTCGGCCTCGGCGCCGAAGCCCACCGAGAAGCCGCGCGGCACGTTCATCTGCGGCACCTGCGCGTTGACCCGCTCCATCGCCTCGCTCAGCGCGGTCTCCAGCTCGGCGTTGACGTACAGGATCCGCTCCTGGTTCTTGCGCTCGATCTGGACGGGGCCGAGCTGGGTGCCGATGTCGATCAGGTTCTTCGCCTGCACGACCTGCCCGGCGGCGTTGGTTACCCGGACGTCGTCCACCGACACCGAGCGCTCGCGGTCCTCGGCCCGCAGGCGGACGACGATCGGGTACTCGAACCCGCGCTCGCGGTAGTAGGCCGCGGTCGTCCCCTGGATGTTCGTCTGGATCGTGTTGGCGACCTCGGCGAGCCCGAGGCCCAGCAGCGCCGCCTTCTGGCGGTCGACGCGGACGGCCAGCTCGGGGCGCCCCTCCTCGCGGCCGATCCGCGAGTCGGCAACGCCTGGCGTCCTGTCCAGCACCGCCTTGGCGCGAACGCCGAGCGCGCGCGCGTCCTCGAGGTCGTGGCCGCGGATCTCGAACGAGAGGCGCGAGTCGCCGCCGCCGCCGCTCAGCATCCGGGTCATCTGGCGGTTGCCGCCCGAGGCCCGGGTCCGGATGATCACACCGGGCAGCCCCGAGAGCTCGCGCCGCAGCGCCATGGCGATCTGGTCGCTCGACCGCTTGCGCTCGTCCTTGGGAACGAGCCGGATGGTGAGATCGCCCCGGTGGGTCGAGCCGCCCATCCACCCGCCGCCGCCCGCCGAGCTCATCAGATCGATCTTCTCGGGCACGAGCTTCTCGATCATCTGCTCGAGCCGGAGGACGATCGCCTCGGTGCGCTCGATCCGGGTGCCGACCGGCAGCTCCACGTCCACGCGGACCTGGCCCTCGTCGGTCTCGGGCATCAGCTCGAAGGGGATCGTGGGCAGCAGCAGGAGGGCGACCAGGAACAGGGCCGCGCCGCCCGCGATGACGGTGGGGCGGTGGTGCAGCGCCTTGTCCAGCGTCCCGCGGTAGAGGTTGTCGAGCCAGGCCAGCGCGCGCTCGGTCGCGGTGAACATTCGGCCGGTCACCCCGCGCCGCTGGTCGAGCGGCTTCGGCAGCACCAGGAGGCGCGAGCAGAGGACCGGCACGATGGTCACCGCGACGAACAGCGACATCAGCAGCGAGAACATCACGACGACGGCCAGCTGCTTGAACATGATGTTCGAGACGCCGCTGAGGAACAGCAGCGGCACGAACACCGCGACGTGCGTCAGGATCGACGCGAGGATGGCCGACCACACCTCCTCGCTCCCCTCGATCGCGGCCGTGAAGCGATCCTTCTTCTTCTCCTCCATGTGGCGGAACGCGTTCTCGAGGACGACGATCGAGGCGTCCACGATCATCCCGACTCCCAGCGCGAGGCCGCCGAAGGTCATCGTGTTGAGCGTGTACCCGGAGAAGTAAAGGAGCGCGAAGGTGCCGATGATCGAGATCGGGATCGAGATCCCGATGATCAACGTCGACCTCACGTTGCGCAGGAACGCGAAGATGACCACCACGACGAAGAGCGCACCGAGCAGCGCCGACTCGCGCACCGAGGCGATCGAGTCCTCGATGTAGGTCGAGCTGTCATCGAGGATCAGCAGCCGGATGCCAGGCATCGACGCGTTGATCCGCTCGATCTCCTGGCGCATCGCCGCCGCGACCGCCACCGTGTTCTTGCCCGACTGCTTGGTGACCTGCATCCGCACGCCCGGCCGCCCGTTGATCCGCATCAGCGAGCGCGGGTCCTCGGTCGAGTCCTTGACCTCGGCGATGTCGCGCAGGTAGACCGGCACGTTGTCCCGGGTGAAGACCACGATGTTGCGGATCTGCTCCAGATTCTCGAACTGCCCCTGGCTGCGGAGCAGGTAGGTCATGTCGCCCTCGTCGATCAGCCCGAGCGGCGTGTTCTGGTTCTCGGTCCGCAGCTGGCTGATGACGCGGTTCACCGACAGGTTGAGGGCCGCGATCTTCTCCTTCGACAGCTCGACGTGGATCTGCCGGCGCAGCCCGCCGCCCGCCGTGACGGCGGCGACTCCCGCCACGCGCTCCATCCGCGGCGACAGCTCGCGCTCGGCGATCTCGCGCAGCGTCACCCGGTCGTAGTCGCCCTCGACGCCGATGCTCATAATCGGCATGGTCGACGAGTCGAACTTGAAGATCGTCGGGACATCCGCGTCCTCGGGGAGCCGCCCCTTGACCCGGTCGATGCGCGTCCGGACGTCGTCGGCCGCCTCGTTCAGGTCGGTGCCCCAGGCGAAGTTCAGGCGGACCGTGCTGTTGCCTTCCGAGGAGGTGGCGTTGATCCGCTCGAGGCCGGAAACGGCGGCGACCGCCTGCTCGATCGGCCGCGTGACCAGCTCCTCCATCTCCAGCGGGCCGACACCCTCGTACCCGACCCGGATGGTGATGCTCGGGTAGGAGATCTCGGGCAGCAGGTCGATCGGCAGCCGGGTGAGCGAGATGGCGCCGAGAAGGACGATCACCGCGCAGATCATGAACATCATGACCGGGCGGTGGATGGCGGTGCGGGGGATGCTCATAGACGGAATCCCAATCCCAATCCCAATCCCAATCCCAATCCCAATCCCAATCCCAATCGGCGCGTCCCGGGCGACGGGCCGATGCCTCTTACAGCGTGCACCCCGAGGTGCCGTCCAGCAGGGTGCTCACGAGGAGCTCGTGTAACGGAGAACATCGAACGGAGAACGGAGAATGCATGGCCATTCTCCGTTTTCCGTTTGTCGTTTTCCGTGGTTCGACGAGCTCACCACGCCCCGAGCGCAGTCGAGGGGCGTTCAGGCCGCCTTCCTCAGCGGCCTCCTAGCGCGCGGCCTGGTTGGCGGCCGGGGCCGCCCCCGCGCCGCGCGGGCCGCCCTGTCCCTGGGCGGGCCGGCCGGCTGGAGCCTGGCCCGCGAGCACGATCACGTCGCCGTCCTTGAGGCCGGCCGCGCCGGTCGTGATGACCTTCTCCCCGTCCGAGAGCCCCGCCACGATCTCCACCAGCTCGGCATCCTGCAGGCCGGTCTGGACGGGGCGGAACTGGGCGCGGGAGTCGGCGGCGAGGAACACCCCCCGCTTGCCCTCGACGTCCACGATGGCGTTGCGCGGCACCACCAGCGCCTTCTCGCGACGGTCCACGGTGATCTGCACGCGCGCGTACATCCCGGGCTTCAGCCGGAAGTCGGGGTTCATCACCTCGACCTCCATCTGCGCCGTCCGCGTCGCGGGGTCGAGGACGGGCGCCACGCGCGCCACCTTGCCCTTGAAGACCTCCCCCGGGAACGCGTCGACGCCCACCTCGGTCGGCATGCCGGCGCTCACCCGGCTCAGGTCTCTCTCGACCAGGTTCACGACCAGCCGCACGAGGTGGATGTCCACCACCGACGCCACCGGCACGTTCTGCGACACGAACGCCCCCGCGTCCACGTTGCGCCGGCCGACGAAGCCGTCCACCGGCGAGGCAATCACGGTGTTCGACAGGTTGATGCGCAGCTCGTCGAGGCGCGCCTTCGACTGCTCGAACTGCGCCCGGGCGAGATCGAGCTGGGCGAGCGCGGCCTGGTGCTGCGCCTCCGTGTCGTCGAGCGTCTGGCGCGGGACCAGGTTGCGCTCGAACAGGCTGCGGGAACGCTCGAGGTTGGTCTTCGACAGGTTGAGGTCGGCCTCGCGCTGCCGGATGGTCGCCTCGGACACCTTGTAGGAGGCCTCGGCCTGGCGGACCTGCTCCCGCAGCTCAGAGTCTTCGACCTTGGCGAGGGCCTGGCCCTTGCGCACCGGGTCGCCCAGGCGCACCTGCACCGACTGCAGGCGGCCGCTGACCTTCGGCACGACATCCACGGTGGCCGCCCCGATCAGGTTGCCCACCACGACGATCGTCTCGTTGAGCGGCGCGCGCGAGGTGGCCGCCAGCTCGACGGTCATCGGCATGTTCATCCCGGCCCCGCCGCCCATCCCCGGCGGGCCGCCGCCCGGCCTCGCGCCCGGCTGACCCGCGGCCTGGTCGCCGCCGCAGCCGTAGAACGTCAGGCCGCCCGCCAGCGCGGCGACCAGCCCTATCGTGCAAAGTGTTTTACGCATAACTCGACGCTGCCTACCCGACAGAAAACTGGAAAAGAAGGCTGCCGGCACCGGCGGCCCGCCCGCTACCGATCGCTGAAACCGCCTCCGCCGCCGCCGCTGAAGCCCCCGCCCGCGCCGCCGGAGCTGCCGCCGCTGCCGCCGGACGCGCCCGAGGTGCTCACCGAGGTCACGCCGCTGCTGCCGCCCGTCTGCTGCAGCCGCTCGAACTCGACCAGCGACTTGCGGTAGTTGAGCAGCGCGCGCAGCTCGGCGTCCTGCGCGTCGGCGAAATCGCGCTGCGCCAGAACGACGTTGTAGTTGGTGGACATGCCCACCTCGAACTTGCTCTGCTCGGCCTCGAGGCGCCGCTGCGCCAGCTCGCGCGAGGCCGCCGCCGCCTGCACCTGCTGCAGGTTGTTCTGCACGGTCAGCGCGGCGCTGGTGATCTCGGTCGCCACGCGCAGCTCGAGCGACCGGAGCTGCGCCTGCGTCTGCTTCAGCTGCACCTGCGCCCGCGCGTGCGCCACGTCCTGCGCGCTGGTGCCGAGCGGGTAGCTGACGGTGAGGTTCACGTTCCAGGAGGGGAGCCTCCACCGCCGCAGCTCCGAGAGCGCGTCGTTGTAGCCGCCCGGGAACGTCTCGAGGATGTCGCCGTCGATCCTGTCGGAGCGCACGATCTGGGTGCCGCCAATGCCGGCGGCGCCGTACTGCGCGTTGAGCGTGACGTCCGGCAGCTTCTGGTTCTTCAGGTAGCGGAGCGAGATGTCGTTGATCGCCAACTGCTCGCGCGCCTGGATGATGTCGGTCCGCTCGCCGAGCGCGCGCTTGAGCGCCCCCTCGACGTCCACCCGCTCACCCGTGTCGGCCGCGGGACGGTCGGTCGGAACGATTCGGGAGGTCCACAGCGGGTCGGCCGTGCTGTCCACCAGCAGCCGCTTCAGCGCCAGCTCGCTCGTCCGCAGCGTCGCCTCCGCCTGGACCAGCGCCAGCTGCCGCGTGGCCACCTCCGACTGCGCCTGCACCACGTCGATCGGCGCCATCGTGCCGATCTCAACCCGCGCCTGGTTGTCCTGCACGAGCTTCTCGGCCAGCGCCAGCGACCGCTGCGCCGCCTCGACTGCTTGGTACGCGTAAACCAGGTCCCAGTAGGCGTTGCGCGTGCTCGCCGACGTGCTGATGGTCGTCCCCCGCAGCGTGACGTCGGCCAGGCGGCGGTTGATGATGCCGGTGGAGATGGACTGACGGGTGTTGTCGATGGTGAGGTTCCGCAGCAAGGGCTGGGAGAAGTTCAGCGTCAACCCCGTGTTGTACAGGGGGTTGACGGTCTGGTTCTTGTTGGTCGTGTTCTGCCGCGTGTTGTTGAAGCCCAGGCTGAAACTCCCGCCCGTCCAGGGAAGGACCTGGGTGATACCCGTGTTGTACGTCATCACCTTCTGGTCCACGAGGTTGCCGCCGAACAGGGTGTTGGTCGAGCGGCTCGTGCTGCCGCGCAGGCCGAGCGTCGTGTTGGCCAGCGTGGGCGTGTAGGCCGCCCGCGTCTGCTGCAGTGACAGGTCCTGCAGCTGGGGGTTGAGCCTGGCGACGCTCAAATCGATGTTGTGGTCGAGGGCGCGCGCCACCGCCTCGTCCATCGTCAGGTTGAGGACGGGGCGCGTGTCGCCGGCCGCGGCCTGCGCCGCCGGCTGGGCGGGCGCCGGCTGGGCCTGCACCTGGACCCTGGCCTCGGCCAGCAGGCTGCGCACCTTCTCGTCCGAAACCTCCTGGCCGAGGGCGGGCGAGGCCGCGACGAGCGCCAGGGCGGCCGCGAGCGTGCTGAACTGGATGAACGACTTCTTCACGTTGCCTCCACGTACACGAAAATCCGGAACGGCCCGGCGGCTACCGCGGCTCGCGGCGTGAGCGCTCGCGATCGCGCTCGCGGGCGCGGCGCACCTCGTCCAGCTTGACCCGCTGCTCGGGCGTGAGGATCCGGTGCATCCGGTAGAGCATCACGGTGCGGATCTTGTTCAGCTCCCCGCGCACGGCCTCGACCTGCTCCACCTGGCGGACCACGTCGGCCTCGGTGGTGTCGGGCCCGCTGACCAGCGCCGAGAGGGCCTTCTCGCGCCGGCCCAGCTCCTCGTAGCTCGACTTCATCCGCTCCCACGACTCCCTGAAGACCGCGTCGATGCGCGTCGCCTGGTCGTCGGTCAGCCGAAGCTCGGCCTTCGACGACTCGTCCTTCCACCAGGGAGCCCGGGACTGGGGGTCGGCCGAGGCCGCGCCGGCGGCGCCCGCCACCCACCCGAGCAGGGCCAGGATTGCCACGACGCGTTTGGACACAGTAAGAGACACTCTATGACCTCGGAACGGATTACGACCTGGGGGAAAGGGACGTTTACCCGGCGTTGGCGAGGGCGCCCAGCCGCTCGATCACCTGGCCGACGATCGCGTTGGGGGTCGAGGCCCCCGCCGTGATCCCGATCGCGAGCGGGCGATCTGGCGGCAGCCAGCCCTCGTCCACCACCTCGACACCATCCACGCGCCGGTGGCGCACCGCGCCGGCCGACAGGAGGGCGTCCACGCCCGCGATGTGGTAGGTGGGCAGGCGCGCGGCGCAGATGCGCGCCAGGTTGCAGGTATTGCTGCTGTTGTAGCCCCCGATCACGATCATCAGGTCGAGCGCCTGCCGGTCCAGCAGCTCGATGACGGCGTCCTGCCGGTCCTGCGTGGCGCTGCAGATCGTCTCGAAGGCGCGGAAGCGCGCCGGCAGCTCCGACTCGCCGTATCGATCGGCGATCGCCTGGCGCAGCATCCCGGCGATCTCCACCGACTCGGACATCAGCATCGTCGTCTGGTTGGCGAGGCCGACCCGGCCCAGGTCGTGGTCGGGGTCGAATCCATCCGATGCAGCCGGCGCGAACTGCCCCCGGAACGCCTCGCGGTCGCCCCCGTCACGGATGTAGTCGCAGACGGTGCGCGTCTGGGCGCGATCGAGCACCACCAGGTAGCGGCCGTTCGGGAACTGGAGCGCCTGCGACGCGGTCGCCCGCGTCTCCTCGTGCTTGTACTTCCCGTGGATGATCGAGGTGAAGCCGTCCTGGGCGTACCGCCTGACGTTCTTCCAGACGTTCAACACCGACCCGCAGGTGGTGTCCACCAGCGTGCACCCCTGGCGCTGCAGCTGCTCGAGCATCGCGATGGTGACGCCGAAGGCCGGCAGGATGACGACGTCGCCCGG
>DAOPQX010000180.1:0-7397 GCA_035348395.1 Vicinamibacterales bacterium
GCTCTTCGCGGGCAGCGTGGGTGGCGACGGGTCTGGCGGCGAGGTGACTGTGACCCAGGCCGGCAGCGTCACGGTGGCCGGCGACGGGGCCAACGGCATCTTCGCACAGAGTGCCGGGGGACGATCGACGGGCGGGCGCGTCAGCGTCGCGCTGAACAGCGGCAGCATCCTGGCGACCGGCGCCGGGTCGAACGGCATCTTCGCACAGAGCATCGGCGGAGGGGGCAGCGGCGACGTATCGGTGACCATCGCGAGCGCGGCCAGCCTGGTGGTGGGCGGCTCGAACGGAGGCTCGGCGGTCCGCTTCGCCCACGGAAACCGCAACACGCTCACCAACTACGGCACCCTCACGACCGTGGGGGGGATTTCCGGCCTTGCCGTCGTTGGCGGCACGGGCAACGAGACCGTGGACAACCACGGCACGATCACCGGTTCGGTGAACCTCGGCGGCGGGGTGAACACGCTGACCAACCGTGCAGAAGGGCTGCTCAACGCCGGGTCGTCGATCGACGTGGGCGCGGGCGGCGAGTTCGCCAACGCCGGCACGCTCTCGCTTGGCGGGTTGGGCCGCGCACAGACGACCGCGGTGACGGGCAACTTCACGCAGTCGGGCACGCCGACGTGGCTGGTGGACATCCGCCATCCGGGGACGTCCGACACGATGGGCATCGCGGGCCGCGCGAACCTGGCCGGCAGCGTGACGACCGTGAACATCAACGAGCTGGCGGTGCCCGCGGGCACGGGCAGCTACACGCTCGCCACCGCTCAGGGCGGCCTCGCGGGGGCGCGCTTCAAGTTCGGCACGCTTTTCGGCGCCATGCCGATCGGGAGGACGTTCGATTTCCGCCTCTCCGACACCGCGTTGAGATTGACCCTGCGCGACTCAGCCGGGACGTTTCACTGGAAGGGCGGAGTGGGCGGCAGCTGGGCGACCCCGTTCGCGAACGGCGTGTCGAACTGGACCCGCACGGCCGGGGGACGCGACTACGTCTACGGGACGCCGGGCGGCGGCGTGGACGTGGTCTTCTCCGGATCCAGCGCGACGGCGATGGGCGCCGACTTCGCCGTGAACAGCCTCCGCTTCGCCGGCGGCAGGCACGTGCTCTCCGACTCCAACGTGCTGACCCTCCGGGCGGGCGGTGGGCGCGGCGTCACCGTCGACAGCGGGTCGTCTGCTGTGCTCGGCGTCAACATCGTGCTCGCTGGAAACCAGTCGTGGTTGAACGACGGGGCGTTGACGATCAGCGGATCCACGATCGGCGGCCTTGGAAGGAACCTGACGATCGACGGGTTCGGGACGACGATCATCGCCGCCGGGATCCAGACGGGTAACGGGGCGCTGCGGAAGCGGGGTGACGGAGTGCTGTTCCTGACCGGGGACAGCGGTTTGTTCACGGGCAGCACGACCGTCGAGGCGGGCCGGCTGTTCGTTGACGGGCGGCTCGGAGGCGCCTCGCTCGAGGTGCAGGGCGGCGCGCTTCTCGGCGGGAACGGCCTCGTCCCGTCGCTCACGATTCGGGAAGGCGGGATCCTGGCGCCGGGCCACTCGATCGGCACGATGAGCGTCGCCGGCGACGTTCGCTTCGATCCCGGCGCCATCTACAGGGTGGAGGTCGCCGCGCCAACCGCCGGGCTTCTGCTGGGTCCGAGCGACTGCACCGTGGCGTCCGGTTCGCTGTCGGCGCAGGGCGCGAACGTCGAGGTGGCCGTGGACGGAACAGGCTACCGGCCGATCAACCAGTACCTCATTCTCGCGACCGGCGGCGGCATCGGCGGGCAGTTCTCCGGCGCGACCTCGAACGCCGGGTACCTGCGCCCGTCGCTCGACTATGCCGGCAACGACGTCTACCTGATGCTTCGGCGCACAGACGTGGACTTCACGTCGGCCGGCACGAGGGGGAACCAGACGGCCGTGGCGTCTGCCCTCAACGGCCTCGTGGCGACGGCGACCGGCGGCCTGGCCACCGTGATCAACAACCTCTACGACCTGCCTGACGATCGCGCCCTCCAGGCCATGACGTCCATGACCGGGCTGCTCCACCACTACGTCGCCAGGAGCGCCTTCGACGCCTCGCGGACCTTCACGAAGGCGAGCGCGGCACGCCTGGGCATGGTTGCGAGCGGCGACGACCGCCTCGTCGCCGACTCGGGGCTCACGGCCGGCCTGCTGAAGGACCCGACCCCTGGTTCCGCCCTGCCCGCCTACCGCGGGTGGGTCAGCGGGCTCGGGGCCGACACCGCGTATGCCGGCGTCGGGGTGGACGCCGGAGCCAGCGGCGACATGCGCGGCCTGCTCTTCGGCTTCGACGCCTCGGTCGCCCGCGGCGTGACGCTCGGCGTCAGCGGCGGGCGCAGCTGGCCGCGAATCGGTCTCGAAGGCCTCACCGACCGCGCCACCGGGAGCATGACGCACGTCGGCGCCTACGGGCGCTACCAGCGGAAGCGCACCCGGCTCGACTTCGTGCTCGGCGTCGGCAGGTTCGACAACCAGACCTCGCGTGAGGTCACCGATGGCGTCACGACGCTGGTCGCGCGGTCGGAGTACGGGGGAAGCAGCGTTTCCGGGCAGATCGAGTACGGCTACACCGTGCCCCTCGGCCGCGGCTTCAGCGTGGAACCGGGCATCGGCTTCCTGTTCGGCCGGCAGCACCTCGACGCGTTCAGCGAGGACGGGGCCGACGTGCTCGGGCTGAGCGGGCCCGCGCGCCGCGAGTGGTCCGCCCGGGTGCTGATCGGATCGCGCGCTTCGAAGTCGCTGGGGCGGGCGGCGGGGCTGCGCCTGATGATCGAGGGGCGGGCGGCGTTCAGCCGCGACCTCGAGCCGCTCGGTAACGTGTTCGTGCGGCTTCGCGGCGACCGGTCGGCCGGCTTCAGGCTATCACCCCCGGACTTCTCGCGCGACGCCGGCGTCTTCGGCCTCGGCCTCGGCGCGGTGACTCATCGAGGCATCAGGCTGTTCGCCGACCTCGACACGGAGACGGGCGGAGCCATCACGATCTTCCGTGGAAACGTCGGGCTGACGAAGACCTGGTAGAGGCGCGTTGCCGTGTACCGGCGACTGTCCGGGCCGGTGTCTCGGATGCCGTACGGGGAGGTGGAATGGGGCACTCCTGCCGGCCCCCGGGGGGCCGACAGGAGTGTCAGAGTGCGCGGGGCTACTCGAGGGTGATGGTCCGCTTCGCCGCGTCGTACCTCGCGCGGCGTCCGGTCTCGTACGACATCGTGGCCATGATGCTCGCCACCGCGTGCTGGTACCCGGCGTCGAGCGAGGCGTTGGGTGTCTTCTTGTCACGCATGCAGCGGTACCAGTTCACCCAGTGGTCCACCTGCTCGATCGGCTCGACCTTGTTCTCGCCGCGGATCGAGCCGTCGCGGTTGATGCCGCCGTCCGCGGTGTAAATGGCGTTCGACCAGTTGAGGTTGAGCGTCCCCTTGTCCCCGCAAAGCCGGGTGAGGCTGCCGGCGCTGTTGCCGAAGTTGGTCGAGTAGCTGATCATCAGGCCTTCGGGATAGTCCCACAGTGCCTGCACCTGGTCGGGCGCGGTGAAGCGGTGCTCGTCCTTCCACGTGTAGACGCCGCCCAGGCACACGCAGCTGCTCGGGATGCCCAGCTTGGCGATGAAGTGCACCAGGTCGAGGAAGTGCACGCCCCACTGGGGGACCGGACCCTGCGAGAACTCCCAGTACCCGTACCAGCCCGAATACATGATCGGGTCGAAGGGCCTGCTCGTGCGCCCCTTGGTGAAGGTCTTCCAGTCGAGGTCGGCAGCGCGGACGTCGGGCTTGAGGTACTCGTACCAATACGGCTTGTCCCCGTTGCGCACCTGCTCGATCCGCGAAAGCTTGCCGAGGGTGCCCGACTCCAGCAACCGGCGGCAGCCCATCGCGATCGGCGTGCTGCGCAGCTGCGTGCCGGCCTGGATGACGACGCCCGACTCCTTGGCGGCCTTGTACGCCCGGTTCAGCTCGCCAATCTCGTTGGCCATCGGTTTCTCGACGTAGACGTGCTTGCCGGCCCTGGCGGCCGCCTCGAGGTGGGCGGCGTGCCAGTGGTCGGGCGACGAGATGAACACCGCGTCGACCTCCGGAAGGCCGAGCAGGTCGTCCACGCTCCGGCACTGCCGCGCCGTGGTGCCGAACCACTCCTTGGCCTTGCCCGCGGCCTCCTCCGCCGCGACCCGCCACGGATCGTAGACGGCGACCACTTCCAGGTTCTCGGCCTTGGCGTGATCCCTCACGCTGGCCATCTCGACGCCGATGCCGCGGCTGCCGCAGCCGATGATGCCGATGCGGATGCGATCGTTGGCGCCGATGCTGCGCCGAATCGTCCGCGCATCGAGGCCGCGCGGCGCGACCAGGGATGCCGTTCCCGTTGCAGCAACTGCCTTCAGAAAATCACGCCGTGACCGTGCGGACATGCTCATCGTGCAACTCCTCGCCGCCGTAATCGGGGGTGCCCCGGGGATCAAAGGGGGCTTGCCGACGGGGGAGTGTAACACCTCGAGCCGGCGGAGCGAAGGCGGCCGGCAGGGCTGGGCGGCGCAGGAGTTCGAGGACCCCGCGGTGGCGGCCCGCATCCGCCACATCGTCGAGCCGGCGAACGAGCAGAACCTCGACCGGCTCGTGGCGGCTCTTGCTGGCGGCTGAGGTCTTGCGGCCCGCATCCGGCCCCTTCGCGGGCGACGCCGGGCCAGCTATGGCGTCCGGAGCGATGCGCCGTCGGATGGCTGCTGCTCGGCGAGCAGCCGCGCGTAGAGCCCGTTCGACGCGAGGAGCTCCTCGTGCGTGCCGCGCTCCACGATGCGACCCTCGTCGAGCACGAGGATGCAGCTGGCGTGGCGGACGGTTGCGAGGCGGTGAGCGATGACGAAGGTCGTCCGGCCCTCGAGCAGGTTGCGCAGCCCCTCGAAGACGAGCCGCTCCGACTCGGCGTCGAGCCCCGAGCTGGGCTCGTCGAGCAGCAGGATTCGCGCGTCGCGCACCAGCGCCCGCGCGATGCCAATCCGCTGGCGCTGGCCGCCTGACAGGGTGAACCCGCCCTGCCCGACCACGGTGTCGTAGCCATCCGGCAGCGCCTCGATGAAGTCGTGTGCCTGCGCGAGCCGTGCCGCCTCGACGATGTCGTCGCGGCTGGCATCGGGCCTCCCGTAAGCGATGTTCTGCAGGACCGTCGCGTAGAAGAGCTGCGTGTCCTGGAGGACGATGGCGATCTGAGAGCGCAGGGAGCGGATGGTGAACTCGCGAACGTCGTGGCCGTCGATGAGGACGGTGCCCGAGAGCGGGTCGTAGAAGCGAGGGATCAGGCTTGCCAGCGTCGACTTGCCGCTCCCGCTCGGGCCGACCAGCCCGATGAGCTGGCCGGGCTGGGCGACCAGCGACACGTCGGTGAGAACGAGCCGCCCGGGGTTGTACCCGACGGTGACGCGACGGAACTCGACCCGCCCCTCCAGGCGGCCCGCGGGCCGCGCACCGGGCGAACGCGGGAGCCGTTCGTCGGCGTCGAGCACGGCCCGGATTCGCTCGAGGCCGACGGTGGCCTGGGCGACGTTGGAAGAGGCCCGCGCGAGGTTCTGGATCGGCCTGAACAGCCTCCCCAGGTAGGTGATGAAGACGACGAGCGCGCCGGCCGTCATGGCACCCGTCAGCACGAGGCGAGCCCCGAACCAGAGCACGCCGGCGGTGCCGAGCGCGACGACGACGGTCATGAAGGGGCCGAGCAGCGACCGGACGCGCCGCGCGTGAAGGGCGGCCTGCACGCTCTCGAGGCTCTTCGCGCCGAGCCGATCGCGCTCGTAGCGGCCTTGCGCGAACGCCTTCACCACGCGGATGGCCCCGAGGCCCTCCTGCACGATGCTCACGAGCTCGCTCTGGCGGCGCCTGAGGTCCCGGGTGGCCTGTTTGAAGGTGGCCCGGAGGCGGTACGCGAAGATCACGACGAGCGGGGTGATCGCCAGCGCGATGAGCGTGAAGCGCCAGTTCAGCGCCAGCATCACCGCCAGCATCCCGGCGATGGTGAGGGAGTCGATCAGGATGTCGAGCAGCGAGGTCGACACGAAGTCCTGGACCGCGTTCACGTCGTCGGTGATCGTGCTGACCAGCGGGCCGATCTGCCGGCGGTCGTAGTACGAGAGGGACAGCCGCTGCAGGTGCGCGTAGATGCTCAGCCGCAGGTCGTGGGCGATCCACTGGCCGACGCTCACCGTGAAATAGGCGTTCGCGTAGGCGGTGGCCGCCTGGAGCAGGGCGATCAGCACGGTGGCCGCGACGGCCAGCTTCAGGACCGAGAGCCGCGCGGGGGCGGAGGCGAACACCCACCCGAGCACCGAGGGCAGCGGCTGCGAGTCGAGCACCGAGTCGAGGACGATCTTGAGCGGCCACGGCGAGGCGAGCGTCATGGCCGTTTCCAGCAGCATGGCCGCCAGCACGGCTGCGACCCAGAGCCAGTACGGCCGAACCAGGCGCAGGGCAAAGGCCAGCACGGGCGTCGATTGTACTCGGTCCGCAACGGCTGAGATGCCGATCACGTCCTGCGCCGTACGGCATGCCCCATGTACGAGACGCTCAGGTCGTCGCTCTCGTGGAAGCCCAGCCGACGGCCCAGCTCCTCGAAGCCGATCTTCCCCCGCACGCGACGTCCGCAGCTCGCAGCACGCGCTCGAAGTAGCCGGCCGTGCGGCGGCCGAAACGAATGGCGCTCATCTGAAGCCCCCGGCGCGGAACGCGTGGCCGACGAAGAGCGCGAGCCCCGCCAGGACGAGCGCCGCAGCGGAGATGGCCTCGCGGTTCACGGCACCCAGCCGCGCCCGCGCGCCTCGAACGTGGCCGAGGAGGGCGCGACGGTTCATCCAGGCGTGGCAGACGGCCGACACGGTGAAGAGGACGCCAAGCAGGTTGTGCGCAGACATCCACGCGTGCCGCGCGACCGACATGGCCTCGAGGCCGTAGACGTGGTGCATGTACCCGGTGAGCGGGAGCCCGATGCCGCTTGCCGTCATGACGAGCGCGGCGAACGCCCGCACGTTGAAGTGCCTGGCCCGGCTCTCCACGAGTTCTGCCCTTCTCCTCAGCGATACCCCTCTACGAACGCCCGCACCTTTCCGAGCACCGACGCTCAGGCGCCCACCGGAGTGACGTCCGCCCCGGCGGGGTTGCCTCCCCGAGGCGGCGGGGCTCCTCAGGAACCAGGAGCCGCGACGGCCGGGCAAGGAAAGGTTCCGCGCGCGGCCACCCCGGCGGCCACCCCGGCGGCTTGCGCCTGGGCGGCCCGTCCGCTAGAATGAGAGTTCGTTCGTTCCTGCCTCGAGACTCCTGCTGGGAGGTCGTTCAACGGTAGGACACGTGGCTCTGGACCACGTTATCGGGGTTCGAATCCCTGCCTCCCAGCCAGCCTTCGCCAA
>DAOPQX010000181.1:0-7341 GCA_035348395.1 Vicinamibacterales bacterium
CACCAGGATGTCGAGCCGGCCCATCCGCTCGATGGTCTGGGCGATGATCCGGTCGGCCGAACCCCGGTCGGACAAGTCGCCGCCGAGGCACGCGGTGCGGACGCCCAGCGCCCGCAGGCGTTCCTCGGTGGAACAGGGAGCCTTGCGGTCGTGCACCGCGACGTCGGCGCCGGCGCAGGCGAGCGCCGCGGCCATGCCCGCACCCAACCCCCGCGACGTGCCCGTGACCAGCGCTACTTTGCCCCGAAGATCGAAAAGATCGAGAGCCATCTCACACCTCTCCCCGCCCGCCGGAGCCATCCTCGAGAAAGTCGTCGCGGACCGGCGAGAAGATGTCCACCAGCACCACCTCTTCGTCGAGCATGGTGGCGCCGTGCGGGACGTTCGACGGGAAGTGGAGCACGGCGCCTGCCGAGGCGATCCCCTGTTCCCCGTCCACCTCGAAGCGCACCCGGCCGCGCTCGACCAGGGTGAACTGCTCGTGCGGGTGCGTGTGGACGGCGGCCACCACGTGCGGCGCGAAGCGCAGGCGGCAGATCATCAGCCGCCGGCCCCACACCATCCTGCGCTCGATGCCGTCGGCCGGCTCTTCCGCCGGGACGTCCGGCCAACGCTGCAGCCAGGACACGGCAGTCGTGGGAGTGGTGCTCATCGGCGTTCCGCTTTGCCCGTGTCGAGCCCCAACCCGAGCGCGGAGTACTGATCCGGAACCGCGCGGGGTCGATGCGTCGCATGGGCGAGAAAGCCTCCGTGGCGGAGGGCAGCCGGAGCTACTTTGTCAGAACCGCAAACAAATTACCAGGAAGCGGGCCGGGCGGCGCGGGCCTCGCAACCCGCGCCGCCGGCTGAGGCGGGCTTACTTGAGCACGATTGAGGCGGGCTTACTTGAGCACGACGTCGTCGGCCGCGACGCGCAGCGTGTACGTCTCGCGGCCTCCGGGGCTCTCGGGGTAGACCGCAAAGCCTTCGACGATCACTCTCCAGTCGCCTGCGGCGGGCTCGCTGATCGTGCACGCCTCGGGCGTCCTCGCCGTGGCGCAGTCGACCACCAGGGAGCCGCCCGGGGGAAGCAGGTACACGTCCAGGTCGTTGATCGGGACGTTGGCGTTCATGTTGAGCCAGCTCGCCCTCACCGCCAGCGACTGCGTCCCTGCCGGCACCTTCAGCGTGTAGGCGTGCTGCTGGCCCTGGCCGATGTTCGCCTTTGCCGTGTGCCGCGGAAGCGCGGCCTCGGTCGTCCAGATATCGATGCCGAACGAGATCGGGCTCGCGTTGGTCCAGTCGCCTTGGGGAGTGATCCGCCAGATGCCTTCCGACGGGGCGTCGAACTCGAACGTCTTCTGCGCCCCGGCCGGGATGACGGCGTACGTGACATCCTCCTCCAGTTCGCGGTAGTCGTCATCGTGGACCGTGTTCCCCTGGACCATCACGAGCAGATCGTCTCCGAAGAACGTGTTCTGGCTTGCGCCGGCGACGATGTCACGGAACGTGACGTACAGCTTGGCGGCGTTCTTCGGGACCTGGAACGCGAACTCGCGCCGCTCGGCGGGCAGCACGCCGGTCTCGACGGCGGACACGCTCCCCGAGTAGACGGGCATTCCCGCGCGGTCCAGGTTCGCCTGGAGGTTGCGCGTGTACTTGGAATCGAGATTCACGGTATCCGAGGCACCGCCGGCCCGGAGCATGGCCAGGGCCGCCACGGCGTCGAGGTAGCCGTGCCCTTGATCGAAGGCCTCCGCGGCCGGGGCCAGCGAAGGGTTGGCCGTGAGGATCAGGGCGTTACGCACCTGGCGCGCCGTCGCGCCGGAAACCGCTCCCCGCAGGGCCGCCGCCACTCCCGCCACCTCGGGCGACGAGAACGAGGTGCCCAAGACGAAATTCACCGTCGTGGACGACCCCGAACCCTGCGTGAAGGAGTAGCTGCCGCTGGCGACGATCTCCGGCTTCATCCGGCCATCGTGCGTGGGGCCCCTCGAGCTGTAGTCGGCAACCTGGACGTGAGTGTCGGGACGCCACAAAGTGGCGCAGGCGTGCAGAATCGCCGGGTCGGCAGGCGCCGTGCTGCAGGGAGACGAGAACTGCGCACGGTAAATCCACTCGCTTTGCGGCAGCGATGCGGCCCCGACCGTCAGCGCCGCCATCGCCGTGCCCGGCGACCCGCCGGTGATACCCGCGCTGCCGTTGTTGCCCATCGAGACGACGGTCACGATGTCGGCGTCCAGGAGCCTGGTGACCATCTCGTCGTTGAGCGTCCGGCCAGCGAACGACGTCGGCCCGCCCAGGCTCATGTTGAGCACCTTGATGTTCACGCCGCCCCGGCCCGCGTCGTAGTCGAGGCGCTGCTGCAGCACGTGCTCCATCGCGGCCAGCGTGCGCGACGAGGGCGATCCGGCGCCGGAGCGGGGGAAGACCTTGACCGGGTAGATCGTCGCCAACGGCGCGGTGCCCACCATCGGAATGTTGATCGTATTGGCGGGGCACCCGCCCTCCGAGCCCGGGATTCCCGCCCCCAGGGTGCGTGCCTCGATGGCGAACCTCGCCGTGTCGGCGAAGCAGAAAGAGATATTGGCTGCCGCAATGCCCGCCACCTGCGTGCCGTGCGGGTAGTTCGCGTTGTCCTTCGCGTTCGGCTCGCCGGGCACGAAGCTCGCGCCGTCCAGCACCCGGGCCGCGCTGACGTGCGAGAAGAGGGGGCGGAAGCCGCTGTCGATGATCGCGATGATGACGCCCTCGCCGGTATGTCCCGCGCTGAACAACTGCGAGGCCCCGCTATAGAGGTGGGACGTCCAGTAGTCGGCGGGAACGGCGGAGGCCGGCGTGACGGTTTGAGCTTCGACGGCGTAGCCGGTCAGTTGCTCGCGCGACTCGGGAATGGTCACCAGTTCGTCTTTGCCGATGTTCTTCGCGCCCACGAGCGCCTCGAGGGCCGGAAGGGCCGACCGCGGCACTTCCGCGGCCAGGCCGTCGACGAACTTGTACTGGTGGGTGACGGTGCCACCGAGCTTCTGAATGCTCTTGACCACGCTGGTGTAGGGCTTCTTGGCCCGGACGAGAACGCTCTGCCTGTCGTCGGCCGAAGCCGGGGCCGTCAGCGACAGGGCGACCAGGGCCCAGAGCAGACGCGAGGGACGCATACCTGCCTCCTGATAGGGGTGTATGGCTGAGATTGTTTCATCATATCCTCGTGCGATTCGGATAGGAAGGGCGTTTGGGCTATCATTCGCCTGCCCGCTCGTAAACAGCCGCAGGGAGGGTCACGACATGTTCGGCCTCATCTCCCTCTCGGCAATCCTGGTGCTCGTTCCGGCGGCGGCCGCCGGGCCCCGCGCTGCGGATCGCGCCGTGCCCGCTTCTCTTCGAGCCGCATCCCCCACCGTCTTGCGGCAGCAGAACACGAGCACCGTGGATCTCGTCCAGGTGCAGCTCGTGCTCCCGAAGAAGGTGAGGGTCGGCAAGACGTTCTCGGTGCTCGACGAGGTCGAGAACCAGGGCGAGTCGTTCGCCGCGAACTCGGTGACCGGGTTCTACCTGTCGCTCGACGACCAGTTCGACGAGAAGGACCTGCTGGTCGGCGCGCGGCGCGTCCCGCAGCTCGCGAGCCAGCAGGCGCACAACACCGTGACGCCCGTGACCATCAAGGCGCCCGTCCCGGCCGGCGACTACTACCTCATCGCGCTCGCCGACGCCCGGCACGACCTCGAGGAGCGCTATCGCAGCAACAACACCCGGGCAGCCAAGGTCACCGTGGAGCCGGCGAAGGAGAAGGAGTAAGGCGACTTCAGATGAACGGCTACGAGATCTCGGCCGGCCTGTACGACCACGTCGGACTGTACCGGGAGCGGCTGGACGACGTGCGGTATTACGTCGCGCAGGCGGCAGCGGCGGGCGGGCCGGTGCTCGAGCTGGGGTGCGGCACCGGCCGCGTGATGCTGCCCTGCGCGCGCGCGGGCGCGCGGATCACCGGCCTCGACCGCTCGGCCCCGATGCTGGCCGTCGCCCGCGCGAAGCTGGAGCGCGAGGACGCCGGCGTCCGCGGGCGGGCGCAACTCGTCGAGGGCGACATGCGCTCGTTCGACCTTGGCGAGCGCTTCGCGCTGGTGACGATCCCGTTCCGCGGGTTCCAGCACGTGCTGGCGGTCGAGGATCAGATCGCTTGCCTCGAGAACGTCCACCGCCACCTGGAGCCGGGCGGCCTCGTCGCCCTCGACGTCTTCAATCCCATGCTCCAGGCGCTGGTGGATCGCTCGCGGCTCGCCGAGTGGGGCGACGAGCCGGAGTTCACCACCCCCGAGCGCGCCCGCGTCGTCCGTCGCTTCCGGGTGGAGCGCGTGGACCTGCCGCGCCAGGTGCAGTACCTCGAGATGATCTACTACGTGACGGAGCCGGACGGCCGCTCGCGCCGGCTCGTCGAGCAGTTCTCCATGCGCCACTTCTTCCGCTACGAGGTGGAGCACCTGCTCGCCCGTTGCGGTTTCACCGACATCCGCATCGACGGGGATTTCGCGGGAACGCCCTTCGACGCCGCCGGCGACCCGGCCGAGATCGTGGCGCTGGCGCGGCGGCGGTAGGTGATGTCGCTGCCAGTGGAAGGCGGGCGGCCCTTGACCGTCGTTATACTGGCGGTAGCCGCCGCGGGCTCGGCGGACCCGCCGCGAATTCGTGGGGAGTGCGTGCTGCCCTGCCCGTCAGCGAGAAGGAGGAGGGAACCATGGACCACAAGGCGCTGTTCATGAAGTACTGGGAGAGGGAAGCTCCGGCCACCAGGAAGGTGCTGTCGCGCATCCCTGAAGGATCCGACTACCGCCCCGACCCGAAGTCGCGGACGGCGCGCGAAATCGCCTGGCTGATCGTGCAGGAGGAGCGTGCCCTGGCCGAAGGGCTGGAGAAGGCCAGGCTCGAGTGGGCCGACGTCCCCGCACCGGCGACGATGAAGGAGGTGCTCGAGGCGTACGACCGCCAGCACGACGACCTGACGCGCCGGATGAACGCGGTGGATGCCGCGGTGTGGGAGGGGAAGATACCGTTCATGTTCGGCGGCCAGGAGGTGATGAGCGCACCGGGCTACGACAACGCGTGGGGCTTCCTGCTCGACATGATCCACCACCGCGGCCAGCTGTCCACCTACCTTCGCCCCATGGGATCGACGGTGCCGCAGATCTACGGACCCAGCGCCGACGAACCGATGTGACGCGGAACGAGGGTCGAGCGAGCCGCCCCGGGCCTGCAAGAAACCCCGGGCCGAACGTTCAGACCATGAAGGCTGACTCCTGCCGAACGCGGGAGAGCCCGGTCTCCGGGAGGACACGATGAGAGCCACGCACCTGGCCGCCGCCGTGCTGTTCGGCGCGGCCCTCGTTTCGACGATCCCGCTACACGCTGCCGCGCAAGAGCCGCACCAGCCCCCGCCCTCGATCCAGGTCACCGGCGAGGCGACAGTCACGGTGCAGCCCGACCAGGTCCAGATCGAGATTGGCGTGGTGACGCAGGCCGAGAAGTCGGAGGCCGCAGCCTCGCGGAACGCTCAGCAGCTCGACAAGGTCCTGGCCGACCTTCGCGGCGTCGTCGGGCCGGAGGGCAAGGTGCAGACGATTGGATACTCGCTGCGGCCGGATTACCGGTATCCGGGGCAGGGCGGCGGCGAGCCCACCATCTCGGGCTACACCGCCACCAACGTGGTCCGCGTGACCCTGAACGACCTGACCCGCGTGGCCCGCGCGATCGACGCGGCGACCGGCTCGGGGGCCAACCGGATCCAGGCCCTCCGGTTCGAGCTGAAGGACGAGTCGCCGGTCCTCGCGCAGGCGCTGCGCGAGGCGGCATCGCGCGCGCGTGCGAAGGCCGACGCCCTGGCGGCCGCGCTCAACCTGCAGATCGTACGGGTGCTCTCGGTGTCGGAGTCGGGCGGCGGTCCCGTGCCGGTGGTTCCGGTGAGGGACGTGATGTTCGCGCGTGCCGAGGCCGCCGCGCCGCCGACGCCAATCGAGCCGGGCACCGTGGAGGTGCGCGCCACGGTCAACCTTGTCGTCGAGGTGCGAGGCTCCTGATCGACTCCCCCGATCGCGGCGGTACGATCGCGGCTCGCGGCGAAGGCCGCGGGCGTGAGCTTAGCGGCCCCTGAGCGGTTGTGGTGCGCAAAGGTTCAACGCAGGAACCCGGCTCCGATCTGAAGACGCAGGAAGAAGCGGGTTTCGCGGCCGACCGCCCACCGTGCGCGGTTCTCGTCTTCGCCTTCCTTCGCCGCGAGAAAGACGGCACCAGTCTCGGCAGCGGCGAAGAACCGTTTGCCCGTGTAGAGCTTCAATCCGCCGGCGAGCGCCCCGCCTGGCCTCGTGAACGACCACCCGGCCTCCTCCACGCGGTGCACGGCAGGATCGTCCACGCGGATCGACGTGTCGCGTTGATTCCAGGATTGACGAGAGAGGACGAGACCGGCGGCCAGGTATCCACGCGTGCGATCTCCAAGCGGGAAGTCGAGTGCTTGCGAGGCCGACACCGTGAAGGTCCGCGCCCGAAGCCGGCGCTCGGACGTGTACGCGGACAGCGGCGGCTGCGGCTCGACCGGGGGGTAGCTCAGCACGACTTCACCGGTGCGTGCCCAGCCGGCCTGCACGGCAGTGCTAGTGCGCCCCGACTCGCGGACCCGAACGCCGAATGCCGGCTCGACGGCGCCCTCGTGCGACCCGACCTCCGTGAAGGCGGGAGGGGTTCGAAGCTCGCAGCAGGCTCGAACGACGGGCCGAATGCCGATCAGCCCGAGGCCCCCCGCCACCTCGACCCGAAAGCCGTCCGGTTGGGCGGAGACAGGCAGGGCGCAAGCGAACCCGACGGTGAGGATCACCAGCAGCGCACACCCGTACTTGACCACGTCGACCTCCGGATGTTCCGAGCGGATTCTCGGCCCTCGCGCCGAGCGGGTCAAGCGACTCTTCGAGTGTCGAAACGAGCGGGTTCAGAAGGGCAGCCCCAAGGCGAGGGCCAGGGCGGCGAGCGCCGCCTGCTCCTTCTCACTCACCTTGGCGATGCCGATGCCGATGAAGCCGCCCTCCCGCGCGCCGCTGCTCGCCCCCTTTGCCGCGTCCAGCAGGAACCTGGCGTATGCGTCGGCCTCCCCGGGTGCCTTGGCCTTGACCAGCTCCCACGCGGCCTTGCAGCCGTCGATGAGCGCCGGCTGGGCCTCGGAGGGTTGGTTGGGGATCCGCGGCAGCGTCGGCCGCTGTCCGTCGGTGAAGCGCGCCGCGAGCGTCCGCACGATCTCGCTCGACGAACTCGCGCCCGCCTTGATCGCCTCACCGGTGGCCTCGGCCTCGTCGGCGATGCCACGCTTCGCACTCAGGTCGCTGT
>DAOPQX010000182.1:0-7197 GCA_035348395.1 Vicinamibacterales bacterium
TCACACAGGCGGGACGCCTGTGCCACTCGGTCACACAGGCGGGACGCCTGTGCTACTGGAATACTTCGCGGCGCAGGGTCACCTTGTCGAGACGGTCGGCCACCACCTCGACGCCGATCCCGGGACCGGTGGGTACCGCCATCGTCCCGTCCCGCGCCACCTCGAACTCGGGCGTGACGATATCCTCCCGGTAGTAGCGGCGGCTGGCGGAGATGTCGCCGGGAAGCGTGAAGTTGGGGAGCGAGGCCAGCGCGACGTTCCCCGCCCGGCCGATGCCCGATTCCAGCATGCCGCCGTGCCAGACCGGCACCCCGCGCGAGGCGCAGAGGTCGTGGATCCGCTTCGACTCGGTGAAGCCGCCGACACGCCCCGGCTTGATGTTGATCACGCGGCAGCTCCCCAGCTCGAGCGCGGCGCGGGCGTCGGCCAGCGAGTGGATGCTCTCGTCGAGGCAGATCGGAGTCTTCAGCTCGCGCTGCAGCTTCGAGTGCTCGTAGATGTCGTCGTGCGAGAGCGGCTGCTCGATCAGTAGCAGGCGCTCCTCGTCCATGGCGCGGAAGACTCCCACGTCGTCCAGCTCGTACGCCGAGTTGGCGTCCACCTGGAAGGGGATGTCGGGATGCTCGAGGCGCACCGCTTTCACGAATTCGAGGTCGCATCCCGGCGCAATCTTGATCTTGATCCGCCGGTAGCCCTCTTCGAGGTAGCCGGCGATCTTCTTCAGCAGCTCCGCGGGCGTCGGCTGGATGCCGATGCTGACGCCGACCTCGATCCGCTCACGCACGCCGCCCAGCATCTTCGAGAGCGACAGGCCGGCCGCCTTGGCGAAGGCGTCCCACAGGGCCGACTCGAGGCCGGCCTTCGCCATCATGTGGCCGCGAACCTTCGCGTTGAGGGCGATCGCCTGATCTACCGAGGCCAGGTCGCGGCCGAGGATGCCCGGGACGAGGAAGTCGCGAAGGATGTGCCAGGCCGTCTGGGTGGTCTCGTACGAGTAGAACGGCGTCCCCTCGGCGACCGATTCGCCCCAGCCCGTCACTCCCTCGGCGTCCACCCGGACGATGATGTGCTCCTCGTCCACCTCGACGCCCATCGAGGTGACGAACGGCGCCACCAGCACGAGCCTGACGTGCCTCAACTCGATCCGCTCGATGCGCATGCAAATACCCGCGGCCCACGGCCGAGGGCATTCTATTACGTCCCGAATCGCGATTCCCGAATCCTGATCCCTACCGCCCCAGTTCGATGGTCACGCCGCCCAGGAAGGTCCGCGGCGAGAGCCACACCTGGTAATCGCCCGGGATCGGCTCGCCCGTGGCCGACCGGAGGAAGATGTTCCGGCGGTCGAACAGGTTGTCGGCCTGCACGAACACCGACAACGCCGCGGGGCGGCCCGTGAGGAGCCGCTTGCTCACGTGCGCATACCAGACCTGGTAAGGTGGCTGCGACGTGCCGTCCTCGAAGCGCGCCTCGTTGAGGATCTGCGCCCGCAGGTTCGCCCTCAACCCGAGGCGCGGGTTGGCCCAGAGCAGCTTCACGAACGCCGTGTGCGTCGGCAACCCGCCGACCTCTGCCCCGGACTGATCCTCGCGGTGAACGTAGGCGTAGGAGGCCGACGGCACGAAGCCCCCCGGCAGCTGCACCGACACCGCGAGGTTCACCCCCTGCGAGGTGTACTCGCGGAGGTTCTGGTACGTGAACGGCAGCTGCCGCAGGTCGAAGGTGATGCCGTCCTCGATCTGCGCCCGGAAGTAGTCGGCCGAGAGCTGCGCCGTGGTCCCGCCGAACGTGTAGCCCACGCTCAGCGTGCGAGACCGCTCGGGCTCGAGATCGGGGTTTCCGACGAAGGTCGGTGTGAAGAGGAACAGCTCGCCGAAGAACGGCGCCCGGAACCCGTGACCGTAGGTAGCGCGGAGGCTGTGGCGGGCCGACGCGGCGTAGACGGCGCTCAGCTTGGGGCTCCAGCTGCTGCCGAAGTCGCTGTAGCTGTCGAACCGGAACCCGCCGGTCAGCTTCAGACGGGCGGCGGCGTGGAACTCCTGCTGCAGCCACCCGATGTTGATGTCGCGCGACGCGCGGGCGGCCCCGCTGTCGGTGCGAAGGCTGGCGCGGTCGAGCGTCTCGTCACGGAACTCGTAGCCCGCCTGCAGGGCGTGGGTCCGGCCGAAGAGCGTCCAGTCGTGGCGGCCGGTCGCCTTGAACTCCCGGTTCCACTCCCGCCAGGGCACCGCGACCACCTGGCGGTCCGGGAACACCTGCGTCTCGTCGCGGTCGTACCGGCCGTAGGTGAACGACGCGGTGAGCGTGGTGCCGGGCCGCGGCAGGAACGACAGCTCGGGCGACACGGTATAGCGGGTGAGGTCGCGGCGCGAGTCGTAGACGGTCGACGGCAGCTGCGTCGGGCCGGAGAAGAAGTAGTTGGAGATCTTCCGGCGGGAGTAGTCGCCGAAGAACCGCAGGTCGAGCCGGTCCGCCAGGCGCAGATCGGCCGTCCCTCCCGCGTTCGAGAAGCGGCTCTCGGGCTGCCCGATCGTCTGCGGGTTGGAGGCGTCGAGGTCGAAGCCGTCGTACGAGCGGTACTGCCCCGTGGCCGTGAAGCCGCCCGGGCCGTGCCGGACCCCGATCGTGTCGGACACTCGCAGGTCGCCGTACGAACCGCCGGTGACCGACATCGTGTTACGGACGCCTGGCTGGAGCACCTTCCGCGTGATCAGGTTGATGACCCCGCCGAGCGCGTCCGATCCGTACAGCGCCGACGCCGCGCCCTTCACGATCTCCACGCGATCGATCCCGGCCAGCTGCAGTTCCTCGAGGTTGAGGTTCCCGTTGGCGTCCTTCCCGAGGAAGCGGCGGCCGTCCACCAGCACCAGCACGCCGCTGTTGGGGATCCCGTTCAGCGAGACGTGGCCCTGGCCGCCGCCCGCCTGCACCTGCACCCCGCTGCCCGACTGCTCCACCAGCAGGTCCTTGGCGCTGCGGGCGCCCGAGTCCTCGATCTGCGTCCTGTCGATCAGCGTGGTGGGGTCGGCCACCTCGAGCAGCAGCTCCTCCCGCCGGCTTGCCGTCGTCACGGTGACCGAGGTGGCGAAGTGCACCACGGTCATGGTCACCTCGGCGGCGCGCTCCTCCCCCGGCGCCACTTCCACGCCGCGCCGCTCGGCGTCGGCGAAACCCTGGAGGCTGGACTTGATGTCGTAGACGCCGGGGGGGAGGCGCTCGAAGCGCGCCCGTCCCTCGCCGTCGGCCGCGGCACGCCAGGTGGCGCGGTCAGCGCGCCTCGCGATCACGACCGAGGCACCGGGGAGCACGCCCGTGGTGTCCTGCACGCGGACGACGAGGGTGCAGGTTTCCTGGGCCGAGGCGCTGCCGAGGGAGATGACGAGCGCCGCCGCCGCAAGGGCGGCGACGAGACAAGCCGGACCGGCGGCCGGCAGGGGGCGCGGGAGCATTGGCACCTCTTCGGATGTTCGAGATCGGGTGGATTCCCTAGTCAGCAGACTAGCAGAGGGGCTGCACGGGGACAACAACGGGGCCACCAGTCGCTCGTGGCGTGGATGTGCCGGCCGGTGCCCGCACCGCCGCGTCTGCCTCGCGAACTGCCGAGTCCCGGCCCTCGAGGTCGCGCCTCTGATCCGGTAATCCAGATCGGGCGATCCAAGGCCGCGAATCGGCCGGGTCGCGCCGGCCCATCCGCTGGCGGCGCAAACAAAGCGGGTGGGGCCCTAAGCCCGACCAAGATGGTCCCATATTTTCAAGCCCGCTCGGGGGCGAGCGACAGCTGTCGCGTGACCAACGTGCCCGGGGCCGGGACGAATACCGACGAGGTGCGGATTCTTGCACAAGGAACGTGTGCGGACCGCGCCCCTCCACGACCAGCCGCTGGAGCGAGGGCGTTCGGTTTCCGCAGGAGGAAAAGATGACTAGAGCCCCCTTTGCGCTGGCGCTGCTCCTGGCCGCGCTGGCGCTCACCCCCGCCGGTGCCGCCGGGCAGGAGTCCACCACGGGGACGATTTCCGGCCAGGTTGTCGACCCGCAGGGGCTGCCTCTTCCGGGCGCGACCGTGGTCGTGATCTCCCCGCAGGGGTCGCGGACCTACGTTACCGACTCGCAGGGCCGCTTTCACGCACCGTTCCTGACGCCCGGGCGCCACAACGTGCGCGTGGAGTTGGCGAGCTTCAGGCCGGTGACCATCGAGAACATCGAGGTGCAGCTGGGTCAGCGGGTCACCATGCCGCCAATCACGATGAACCTGGCGCAGGTGGCCGAGCAGGTCGAGGTGCGCGCCACTCCTCCCGCCGTGGACACGACGAGCTCGGGGATGGGCGCCAACTTGAACAGCGACTTCCTGGCGCGGCTGCCGGTCCAGAGGCAGATGGCCAGCGTCGTGTACCTGTCGCCGGGCGTCAGCACGAGCGGCGGGGCCGGCGAGGCGAACCCGTCGATCTCGGGCGCCAGCGGCCTCGAGAACCAGTACGTCGTCGACGGCATCAACGTCAGCAACACCGGGTACGGCGGCGTCGGGTCGTACTCGATCGTGTTCGGATCGCTCGGCACGGGCGTGCCGTTCGACTTCATCGACGAAGTACAGGTGAAGGTTGGCGGCTACGAGGCCGAGTTCGGCCAGGCCACCGGCGGCGTCGTGCAGGCCGTCACCAAGAGCGGCGCGAACACCTTCTCGGGCGGCGTCTTCGGCTACTGGCAGCCCGAGGAGTTCGAGGCCGACTACCGCGAGACGGTGCTGCCGAACGCCACGCGGGCGAACGAGGCGGTCAACACGCGCGAAACGTTCTTCAGCGACGTCGGCGCGACGATCGGCGGCCCGATCGTCCGCGACCGGGTGTTCTTCTTCGGCGCGGTCGACCGCTCGTGGGAACGGACCGGGCTGATCGCGCCCGAGGGGTTCCCGCTGCGCGACCAGGGCCCCGTGGATCGGAAGCGGAACATCACGTCGTACTCGGCCAAGGGAACCTTCCAGGTGGCCGACGCGCACCGCTTCGACGTTTCGGCCTTCGGCGATCCCTCCGAGGGCAAGAGCGGGCCGCAACGCCGCAGCGCGCTGCTCGGCGAGAACCTCACGTCCCGCTTCAGCGAGCTGGACTTCGGCGGCCACAGCCAGACGGTGAGGTACGAGGGGATCATCACCCCGTCGTTCCTGGTGACGGGGTCCTTCTCGCGGGCGACCAACGCCATCGAGGAGCTGCCGTCGCTCAACGAGTACTCCATCATCGACACGACAACGACTCCGAACCTCCGCTTCGGCGGGATCGGGTTCTTCGAGAACAACGAGGGCGAGAACCTGCAGTACCAGGCGAAGGCGACCTATCTCGTCGGCGACCACGAGTTGCGCGGCGGGGTCCTGTACGAGGACATCTCGTACGACAACATCGTGGGACGGACCGGGCCCACCTTCGTCCTGCCGAACGGCGAGCCGACGGCGACCGGCGCCAGCGTCAGCGTGTTGCCCGACCCCAACTTCGGACGGATCTACCGGGTCACGCGGGCGAACCTGACCAACGTCCGGGCGACCGAGCAGCGGTACACCAGTTTCTTCCTGCAGGACACGTGGAAGGTACATCCCACGCTGACGATCAAGCCGGGCATCCGCTACGAGCAGCAGAAGCTGGTCGGCAACCTGGCCGATCACCAGTGGGACGGCAACTGGGCCCCGCGCATCGGAGCGGTCTGGGACCCGACGGGACAGGGCCGCCTGAAGATCTTCGGCAACTGGGGACGCTACTACGCCAAGGTGCCGAACGACCTCGCCGCGAGGGCGCTCTCGGCCGACGCGGGCGCAACCCGTGCCGACTACTTCGACGAGTCGTTGACGCAGCCGGTGCCTGACGGCGTCGAGGCGGCCGGTACAACCCAGCACCTCCTGCTGGCGGGCCTGAGCCCCGCGGACTTCGACCCGGACTCGAAGTCCACCTACTCCGACGAGTGGCTGGTCGGTGGCGAGGTCGAGGTCATCCCCCAGCTCAGCGTTGGCGTCAACTACCAGCACCGGAACTTCGGGCGGATCCTGGAGGACATCGGCCAGGCGCCGATGGTGGCGTACTTCCTCGAACCGGGGGACCAGCTGGCGAGCGTGGAGTACTTCATCACCAACCCGGATGCCAACACGCCGGTGGCGTTCCAGGAGAAGTACGGCGCGTCGTTCGAGGAGGCGATCCACGACTACGACGCGGTGACCTTCACCCTCGAGAAGCGGTTCGCCAACCGCTGGGGCCTCCAGTCGTCGTACCGGCTGGCCTGGCTCGAGGGAACCTTCGAGGGGTTCTTCCGCAACGACAACGGGCAGTCCGACCCGGCGATCACCTCGCTCTTCGACTTCCCGACCAACGACCCGAGCTACACGCTGCTCGGCGGGCCGCTCGGGTTCCGGGGCGACATCCGGTTCCTCGGCGCGGCGGGCCAGGGGCCGCTGCCGCTCGACCGCCGGCACTCGATCAAGGTGTACGGCAACTACCTCTTCGACTTCGGGTTGAACTTCGGTGTCGGGATGACCGCGCTGTCGGGCACGCCGCTGACGGCGCTCGCGTCGAACCCGGTCTACGACAACAACGGCGAGATCCCCGAAACGCCGCGCGGTGCCGGCTTCGAGACGGTGGACGGCTTCCTCGACCGGACGCCGTGGGACACCCGGCTCGACCTGCACGCCGACTACTCGATCCCGCTCGGCCGGCAGCGGCTGACGCTGATCGCCCAGGTGTTCAACGTGTTCAACCGGCGCGAGCCGTTGGACTACGACAACTACACCGAGGTCAGCTTCGGCGTGCCGAACCCCGACTTCGGCCGCGTCATCGCTTACCAGGCGCCCCGCAGCCTGCGCGTGGGCGCCCGCTTCGTGTTCTAGGCCGTTCCAGTGGGGGCGGGCCCTCCGGCCCGCCCCGCTGGACCGCCGGCACGGAGGCCGGCGCTACTGGGCTGCTCTCAGCTCGGCAAGGCTCGTGTCCACGCGCGCGTCAGGGTTCATCGTCTTGCGGATGGCGTCCCGGAGCGGCATCCCCTCCTTCGACAGGCGCTCGCGAAGCGCCGCGTCCGCCGGGAACCGGCGGGCGCCCTCAGTCCAGATCTCGCGCGCCTTCCCCAGATCCGACAGCCGCCAGTAGTGCGCGTCGCCGAGGGCCACCCACGCGCGCGCGTGATGCGGCCGCGGCGCCTCGAGCGACCCGAGCTCGACGGCACGCTCGAGCTCGG
>DAOPQX010000183.1:0-7172 GCA_035348395.1 Vicinamibacterales bacterium
CGAGCTGGGCGGCATCCGCCGTTTCGTGGCCAGGGGCGACACCGTGGTGGTGAAACCGAACATCGGGTGGGACCGGTCCGCCGAGCAGGGGGCCAACACGAACCCGGAGCTGGTGGCCGCCCTGGTGACGCTCTGCCGCGAGGCGGGCGCGCGAAAGGTCATCGTCACCGACGTGAGCTGCAACGAGGCGCGCGTCTGCTTCGAACACAGCGGCATCGCGGCAGCCGCGCGGGCGGCCGGCGCCGAGGTCATGCTGCCCGAGGAGCGGCGCTTTCGCGAAGCGAACCTCGGCGGAGACGTGCTG
Source organism: Vicinamibacterales bacterium (assembly GCA_035348395.1). GTDB lineage: Bacteria > Acidobacteriota > Vicinamibacteria > Vicinamibacterales > Fen-181 > JARKSS01. Next base: position 305 of record DAOPQX010000183.1, read on the forward strand.
ACCACCTGGCCGGTACTGGAGCCGCTGTTGACCGCCGACAAGCTCATCAACGTCCCGATTGCCAAGCACCACAGCCTCACCGGGTGCACGCTCGGGATGAAGAACCTCTACGGCATCATCGGGGGGCAGCGAAGCCGCCTGCACCAGCGAATCCACGAGAGCCTGGCCGACCTGCTGGCCTTCGCCAGGCCGACGCTCACCGTGCTCGACGCCTACCGGGTGATGATGCGGGGCGGCCCGACCGGCGGGAGCCTGGGCGACGTCGAGCTTCGCCGGACGCTCATCGCCGGCACCGATCCGGTGGCCATCGACGCGTACGCCGCCAAGGCCTTTTGGGACCTCGATCACTACCGCCTCCCCTTCCTGCGGATCGCGCAGGCCCGCGGGCTCGGCAAGACGAGCTTCGAGGAGGTCAGGAGCCGGGTGGTGCAGGTGTGACCGTGAAGACTCATTCCAGGCTGCCGCTGCTTCGTCGCATCTCGCAGGTGGCGTTCTTCGCCGCGTTCGTGTTCCTGCTGCTTCAGACCGAGTTCACGGGCTCGTTCAGGGGCGCGACGGGCGACACGCGCTTGAACTGGCCCGTCTCGATCTTCCTCGAGGCCGACCCGCTCGCCGCCCTGACGACGGCGCTGTCGACCGGGACGCTGTATCGCGGGCTCCTGTGGAGCCTCGTCATCCTCATCCCGACCTTCCTGCTGGGGCGGTTCTTCTGCGGCTGGATCTGCCCGCTCGGAACCTTGAACCACTTCTTCGGCCACCTGAAGTCGGAGAAGAAGCGCGGCAGGTCGCTGCTCGAATCGAACCGCTACAAGCGGTGGCAGGCCGCGAAGTACTACGTGCTCGCGGTCGTGCTCGTGGCGGCCGCGTTCGGCTCGCTCGTCGCCGGCTTCGTGGACCCGATCCCGCTCACGGTGCGCTCGCTGGCGCTTTCGGTGCTGCCCGGGATCAACTACGCGACCGGCAGCCTGATCGACGCGCTCTACGACAGCCCGTGGGGTCCCGTGCGTTTCGCCGGCGACGCGCTCCAGTTCCTCCTGCAGGGGTCGCTGGCCGCCTTCGAGCAGCCGCACTTCCGCCAGGGCATCTTCCTGGGCCTGATCTTCGCCGGGCTGCTTGCCTTGAACCTGCGGGTGACCCGGTTCTGGTGTCGTGCCCTCTGCCCCCTCGGCGCGCTGCTCGGCCTCTCTTCGCGCTGGTCGCTGCTCCACCTGCACAAGGACGACAAGCGGTGCGACCAGTGCAACCGGTGCCTCACGCGCTGCCAGGGAGGCGACGACCCGATCCCCGGCGCGCCGTGGCGCAAGGCCGAGTGCCATCTCTGCTTCAACTGCCTCGGCCAGTGCCCGACCTCGGGCCTGGCCTTCCGCTTCGGCAAGCCGCCCGCCGCCGAGGGCATGCGCGAGTTGCCGCAGCTCCAGCGCCGCAAGCTGCTGACCGGCGTCGCGGCCGGCGCCGCGCTGGTGCCCCTGATGCGCTCGACCACCGGCCTGGCGGTCGAGGCCGACTCGAAGCGCATTCGTCCGCCGGGGGCGCTCGACGAGCGGCACTTCCTGGAGCGGTGCATCCGCTGCGGCGCCTGCATGAAGGTCTGCCCGAACAACGCCCTGCACCCGACTTTCATGGAGGGCGGCCTCGAGGCGATGTGGACGCCAATCGTGGTGCCGCGCGTCGGCTACTGCGAGCCGAACTGCGTGCTGTGCAGCACCGTCTGCCCCACCGGGGCGATCTGGGAGCTGACGCTCGCGGAGAAGCTGGGAAAGACGGGGAACCCCGAGGCGCCCACTCCCGTCAAGATCGGGACGGCCTTCTACGACCAGGGCCGCTGCCTCCCCTGGGCGATGGCCACCGACTGCATCGTCTGCGAGGAGTGGTGCCCGACCTCCCCCAAGGCCATCTACCTGGTCGATGCCGAGGTGGTGGACGCCGAGTCGAATACGAAGACCGTCAGGCGCCCCCACGTGGATGCCAAGCGGTGCATCGGCTGCGGCGCGTGCGAGTACGCGTGCCCCGTCAAGGACCGCCCCGCCGTCTACGTGACCAGCGTGGGCGAGACGCGATCGAAGACGAACCAGTTCATCCTGCCCGCGGCGCCCCCACGGGCGTAGGGATCAGGGATCAGGGATCAGGGGTCGGGAAGAGAGCTGAAAGGCGGTGACCGTGCGCAAGGGCTACCGTTCCATGCAAGTTCCCGCCGGCTTCAGCCGGCGCGAGTTCGTCAAGTCGCTGGGCGCGGCCTCGGCCGTTACGGCGGGCGGGCTGGTGCTCGCGGGACCCGGTTTCGGCCAGGCGCCCCCGGCGGCGGTCGAGACCAACGTCGCCGACTTCATGAAGGTGCCCAGGACGCCGCGATCGTTGCCGGGCTTGTGCCCCGGCAGGGTCGTGAAGGTCACCGACAAGCGGTCGCTCGTCAACGAGCGGTTCGACGGCAAGGTCATCGACGAGATGTTCCGCAAGGGGCTGACAGCTCTGACCGGCAAGAATCCGAAGGAGAGCTTCCGCCTTCTCATCGACCCGAAGGACGTCGTCGGCATCAAGGTGAACCCGGTCGGCCCGCCCCTCATCAACACCCGCCCCGAGGTCGTCGACGCCGTCATCGCCTGGCTGGTGGAGAACGGGATCCCGAAGTCGAACATCGTCATCTGGGACCGCTTCGACTACATGCTCACCGACGCCGGCTTCACCCGCGAGCGCTTCCCGGGCATCGCCATCGAAGGGCTGCAGACGATGGACGAGACGGGGAACAAGTGGAGGGGCCCGGACGGCAAGCACGTGTCGATTGACCAATTCGACCAGGACGTCTACTACTACGTGAAGGGCGTGGTCGGCAAAGGCGTCAAGGGCTACCCCGACGACGAGTTCTACCTGAACCAGCACGTGTTCAACGGGGAGTACTCGTACTTTGGAAAGCTCGTGACCAGGAAACTGACGCGGATCATCAACGTCGCCGCCTACAAGAACACGGGGGCGTCGATCTCGATGGCCACCAAGAACCTGGGCTACGGCGCCCTCTGCAACGTCGGCCGCCTGCACGCGCCGCTGTCACTCAAGGCAAGCGTCGAGGTGCTGGCGGCGCCGGTGCTGCGCGACAAGCTCGCGCTCAACATCACCGACGGCCTGCGGGGGCAGTACGACGGCGGGCCCGACAAGAACGCGCAGTTCGTGTACGACAACCACTCGCTGTACTTCGCCACCGACCCGTTCGCCCTGGACATGCTCTGCCACAAGGAGATCAACGCGAAGCGCAAGGAGATGGGGGCGGCGGTCAACGAGAGCCCGCGCATCACCGAGTACTTGCGCTACGCCGAATCGCTGGGCCTGGGCGTGGTGGCGGACGAGAAGATGCAGGTGGTGAACGCATAGCGCATGGCTGAAGCCATGCGGTTGCTGGAGGTCACGGCATGCGTGTGTCCGTCGCGTTCTTCCTGTTGTCCCTTCTTGGCGCCGGGTTCCCGGCGACGGCGGGCGCCCGGGATTTCAACGCGGTCCAGGCGAAAGCGGCCGGCGACCAGGCCCTTCTGCCCGGCGAGGCGGCCGTGCCCGGGTGGAAGAAGGACGGCGCCCCACGTGTCTTCACGCAGGCCGACCTCTACGGCTACATCGACGGCGGCGCCGAGCTCTTCTTCGAGTTCGGCTTCGACCAGCTGACGCTGCAGAAGTACAAGAAGGGCGCGCATGAAGTGGCCGTCGAGATCTACCGGATGACCGACCCGGTGGCCGCCGCGGGCACCTATTTCATGAAGCGGGGCAAGGAGGCACGTGACCCGGGCTTCCGCGAGCGCCACACCGTCAGCCGCCACCAGCTGCTCTTCCAACGCCATCGCTACTACGTCACCATCAACAACCTCGGCGGCGCCGACGGCCTGACCGGCGACCTCGTGCGGTTCGCGTCGGCTGTGGCGTCGCGGCTTCCCGCCGACGTGCCGGCGGCCGAGCTGAAGCGCCTCCCGACAGCCGGCCGCGTGGCCGGCTCGGAGCGGCTCTTCCGCGGCCCCGTCGCCCTCCAGTCGCTCTTCACCCTGGGCGACGGCGACATCCTCCAGCAGAAGGGACGTATCACCGGGGTCGCAGCCGACTACCGGGCCGAGCCTGGAGCCAAGGCGCCAACCACCCTGCTCGTGGTCCACTACCCCTCTGCGGCTGCCGCGGCACAGGCGATGGCTTTCCTCCAGAAGAACCTCGACAAGTATCTCGAGCGGGTCTCGGCGTCCCCCGACCGACTGGTCTTCAGGGACTACGAGAAGAAGTTCGGCGTGGCCATCGTCAAGGGCGCGGCGATCGAGGTGCGGCTCCACCTCCCGAAGGCGTCCTGAGCGCGGCCGGCGGGAACGCGGCTGGCGCTGCGTTCCCCAACATTCGTGCGCCCGTCACCCATCGCGAACATGCCGTGAAACGCTGCACCTGAACTTTGTTCACTCTTGTGAATCGTTTCACAAAAGGACTTGTCCTTTACCGTTCAGATCGGTAAGAATATCCGCCGGACGGACGCGGGTCGGGTACTTCGGCCACCATTCATTTTCGCGGTTTCGAACCGGCTTCATCGTCTCGGTCGGCTTGTCGTGGCTGTCGTCGCGGGAAGGCTGCTCGGGATCCTCCTGCCGTCTGCCGCCGTCCGGTCCCCGTCAGTCGCCCCGCTGCGTCCACAGGCGCGGCGGCGGCGCTCGTCAACTGGCCCCCTCGGGATGCGCAGGTTCTGCCTCATTCTCCTCAAGGGATCTCCATGTTCGATCTGCTGATCGTAGCAGCCACCTTGCTGTGTGCACTGCAGGCGATCCGGAGCCCGCGGCTGCTGATGTCGGCCCTCTGGCTGGCGTCGGCGAGCGCGCTGACGGCGCTCCTGATGTACCTGCTCGGCGCACCCGAGGTGGCGGTCATCGAGCTGAGCGTCGGCGCCGGGCTCGTCACGGTGCTGTTCGTCTTCGCGATCAACATCGCGGGCGAAGAGGTGACCGACCTGCGGGCGCTCGTGCCGCGGCCGCTCGCGTGGCTGGCGGCGCTGGGGGCGATGGGCCTGGGCGCCTGGATGGCGATCCCCGGACTGCGTGCACCGGCCGGCCCGTTCCCCGAGCCGGCGTTCGCCGCGGTGCTCTGGGAACAACGCGGGCTCGACGTGCTCCTGCAGGTGGTGCTGATCATCGGCGGCGTCCTCGGCGTGCTCGGGCTGCTGGCCGAAGGGCGGGTGCACGCGCGCAAGGAGAAGCAGTCATGACGCTCTCGCTTCCGGCGCTGGCCGCGGCGGCCGTCCTGGGGCTGCTGGGGATCGGCGTGGCGGGCCTGCTGGTCACGCGCAACCTCATCAAGGTCGTCGTCGGCATCCAGGTGATGACCAAGGGAGGCATGCTGGCCATGGTGCTGGCGGGCTACCTGTCGGGCCGCGTGCAGACCGGCGCGGCACTGGCGCTCACGGTGATCGTGGCCGACACCATCGTCTCGGTCGTGGCCCTCGCGTTTGCGGTACAGGTGCGGCGGCGGTTCGGCACCCTGGACCTCCAGGCGCTGTCCACGCTGCGGAGGTAGGGCGATGCCATCGATTGAGACGCTCGCGATTCTCTCGATTGCCATCCCGTGGCTTGGCGCGCTGGTTGTCTGGCTGGTGCGCGACCACCGGCCGGCGCTGCAGCACGGCCTCTCGGTCGCCTTCGCCCTGGCCGGCGGCGTAGCGGCCGTGGCGATGATCCCGCAGCGGACCGAGGCCAACGTCCTCGGCGTCGCGCTCGGCTCGGCGTTCGGGGAACTGACGTTCCTGCCCGACGGCCTCGGGGTCTTCCTGGCGGTCGTGGCGACGGTCGTCGGCAGCCTGGCGGTGATCTTCTCGGTCGACTATATGCGGGGCGAGCGGCAGCTGGGCCGCTACTACGCGCTGGTGCTGTTCTTCATCGGCGCGATGGTGGGCCTCGTCCTCTCGAGCAACCTGCTGCTGGTCTTCGTGTTCTGGGAGATCACGGCGTTCTGCTCCTACGCGCTCATCTCCTTCTACAACGACGACCCGAAGGCCGTGGCGGCGGGCATCAAGGCGCTGATCATGACGCAGATCGGCGGCGTGGGCCTGCTCGGCGGCGCGCTTCTGCTCTACGTCTACCAGGGCACGTACGACGTGCCGACCTTCCTCGCCCACGCGAACGCCCTGCCGGCCGGCGTGCTGGCCGTGATGGCCTTCGGCTTCCTCGTGGCCGCCGCCGCGAAGTCGGCGCAGTTCCCCTTCCAGACCTGGCTGCCCGACGCCATGGAGGCGCCGACGCCGATCAGCGCGCTGATCCACGCGGCGACGATGGTCAACGCCGGCGTGTACCTGCTGGCGCGGTTCTACCCCGCCTTCGAGGGAGTCCCGAACTGGCGCCTGGCGGTCATCGTGGTCGGCGCCGTGACGGCGCTCCTGGCCGCCCTGATGGCCATCGTGTCGAACGACCTCAAGCGCGTGCTCGCGCACTCCACCGTGAGCCAGCTCGGCTACATGGTGTACGCGATCGGCGCGGGCGGGGTGTTCGCCAGCCAGTTCCACCTGCTGAGCCACTCCGTCTTCAAGGCGCTCCTCTTCCTGTCGGCCGGCGCGGTGATCCACGCCGTCCACACCAGGGACATGCGCGAGATGGGCGGGCTGGGCCGCGAGATGCCGCTCGTGCGCGCCGTGATGATCGTGGGGGCGCTCGCGCTGGCGGGTATCCCGGTCGTCAACGGCTTCTGGAGCAAGGAGCTGGTGCTCGAGGTCGGCCACGAGGGCGGCCCGGCGTGGGCCTGGGCGGTGATGCTCATGGGCGCCGGCCTGACGGCCCTCTACACGCTGCGGTTCGTGACGATGGTGTTCTACGGCGAGCCGCGCGGGACCCGGCACGTTTACGACGCCGGGCCGGCCATGAAGGTCGCGCTGGTGCCG
>DAOPQX010000184.1:0-7126 GCA_035348395.1 Vicinamibacterales bacterium
GGCGCAGCTCGATCTCGAGCGACACCCGGCGGTCTCCCTTGTGCTTCATGAGGATCTCGGTCAGCCGCTCGACGGTGCCGCGGTCGTGGGGCGGCATGGCGAGGCGGATGCGCACGCCGCGCGCCGCCCGCTCGCGCACCGCCTCGATCGGGACGACCTCGGCGGCGAGGATGCGCGACGTCTCGTCGTCACGCTCGAAGCGTCCCTTCACGAGCACCATCGCGTCGGTCTGCACGGCGGCCCCGTGCTTTCCGAACGCGTCAGGGAAAACGACGACCTCGATGCTTCCGTGGGGGTCGTCGAGCGTGAAGGCGCACATCCGGTCGCCCTTCTTCGTCTTGAGCGGCCGAACGGCGGCGACGATCCCGCCGACGGCGACCTCCACCCCGCCTCGGGGTGTTCCCTCGGCCGGCTCCCCCGCCTCGTCCCCGTCGCCCCCGCTGGCCAGCAGCTCGGCCAGGCTGCGGGCGCCGATTGCCCTCAGCTCGCCGGCGTAGCGCTCGATCGGGTGGCCGCTCCAGTAGAGGCCGAGCGACTCTTTCTCGGCGGCCAGCTGGCGCGCCTCGGGCCACGGCTCGGCGTCGGGCAGTTCGCTGCCCTCCTCCTCCGGGGAGAGGCCCGGGATCTCGAACAGCTGCGTCTGGCCCTGGTCGCGGTCGCGCCGGCTGCGGTTCCCGTGCTCGAGCGCCTTCTCGACGGCCGCGAACAGGCGGGCCCGGGCGATGGCCGGCGAGGCCGGCGCGCCGCCGGGGCCGGCGACCAGCGAGTCGAGTGCGCCGGCCTTGACCAGCGCCTCGAGGACCCGGCGGTTCAGGTGCCGTGAGTCCACGCGCTCGCACAGCTTGTACAGCGAACGGATCCGCCCGCCTTCCTCGCGCCGGGCGTCGAGGAGGGCAAGGACGGCCGCCTCGCCGACGTTCTTCACGGCGCCGAGGCCGAAGCGCACCCCCTCGGGCACCACGGTGAAGGCCAGCTCGCTGCTGTTCACGTCGGGCGGCAGCACCTTCACGCCCAGCTCGCGGCACTCCCCGAGGTACATCGTGACCTTCGCGGTGTTCTGCGACTCGATCGTGAGCAGGGCGGCCATGAAGTGCGCCGGGTAGTTCGCCTTCAGGTACGCGGTGTGGTAGGCCAGCAGCGCGTAGGTGGTGGAGTGCGACTTGTTGAAGCCGTAGCCGGCGAACGCCTCCATCAGGTCGAACAGCGCGGCCGCCTTCTTCGCGCTGGTGCCCCGCTGCTTCGCGCCGTCGATGAACTTCTGGCGCTGCGCCTGCATGACCGAGGCGTCCTTCTTGCCCATCGCCTTGCGCAGCAGGTCGGCCTCGCCGAGCGTGAAGCCGGCGACCTCGTTGGCGATGCGCATCACCTGTTCCTGGTAGGCGATGACGCCGTAGGTCTCGCGCAGCACCGGCTCGAGCTGCGGCAGGTCGTAGGTGACCTCGACCCGGCCGTGCTTGCGGTTGATGAAGTCCTCAACCATGCCGCCGCGGAGCGGGCCGGGGCGGTAGAGGGCGTTGAGGGCGATGAGGTCCTCGAAGCGTTGCGGGCGGGCCTTGCGCAGGATCTCCCGCATGCCCGAGCTCTCGAACTGGAACACCCCGAGGGTCAGGCCGTTCGAGAACAGCTCGTAGGTCTTCGCGTCGTCGAGCGGCAGCGCGGCCAGGTCGAGGCGCTTCCCCGTCGTCCGCTCGATCTCCTTCACCGCGTCGTCGAGCAGGGTGAGGGTGCTGAGGCCCAGGAAGTCCATCTTGAGGAGACCGATCCGCTCGATCTCCTTCATGCTCCACTGGGTCGTGATCTCGTCGCGGGCCCCCTTGTAGAGCGGGGCGAACTCGGTGATCGCCTTGGGGGCGATGACGACGCCGGCGGCGTGGACCGAGGCGTGCCGCGTCATGCCCTCGAGGCGCCTGGCCGCCTGCAGCAGCTCCTTCACGCCGGGGTCTGACGCCTCGAGCTGCTTCAGCGCGGGGTTCTCGGCCAGCGCCTTCTCGAGCGTCATGTCGAGGGCCGGCGGGATCTGCTTGGCGACCTTGTCCACCTCGGCGTAGGGCATGCTGAGCGCGCGGCCCACGTCGCGCACCACGGCGCGCGCCTTCATCGTCCCGAAGGTGATGATCTGGGCGACGTTCTCGCGGCCGTACTTCCGGGTGACGTACTCGATGACCTCGCCGCGGCGGCGCTCGCAGAAATCGATGTCGATGTCGGGGAGCGACACCCGCTCGGGGTTGAGGAACCGCTCGAAGATCAAGTCGAAGTGCAGCGGGTCGACGTCGGTGATGTTCAGGCAGTAGGCGACCACGCTGCCGGCCGCCGAGCCGCGCCCGGGACCGACCGGGATCTGGTGCTCGCGGGCGTACCGGATGAAGTCCCAGACGATCAGGAAGTACCCCGAGTACTTCATCCGCTGGATCATCGCGATCTCGTACGCGACGCGCTGCCGGTACTCCTCGATCGTGTGGCGCAGCTGTCCCGTGGCCGCCAGCCGCTCGAGCCGCGGCAGCCGGCGCTCGAACCCCTGCCACACCATCCGCTCGAAGTACTCGTCGAGCGTGGTGTCGCCGGGCACCTCGAAGTTGGGCAGCTGGTGGCGGGTCGGGCCGAGGTCCACGTCGCAGCGCTCGGCGATGCGTACCGTGTTGAGCATCGCCCCGGGCAGGCTGCCGAACACCTGCGCCATCTCCTCCGGCGTCTTCAGGTAGAACTGGTCGCCGTGGTAGCGCATCCGCTCGGCTTCGCTGACCGTCTTGCCGGTCCCGATGCACAGCAGCACGTCGTGCGGGCGGAAGTCCTCGCGGTGGAGGTAGTGCACGTCGTTGGTGCAGACCAGCGGCAGGTCGAGCGCCGACGCGACGCGGAGCAGCCCGTCGTTCACCGCCTTCTGGTCCTCGATGCCGTGGTCCTGCAGCTCGAGGAAGAAGTTGCCGGGGCCGAGGATGTCGCGGTAGGTCGCGGCGGCCTCGATCGCCTCCCGATCCTGCTGCCCCCGCAGCCTCCAGGGGATCTCGCCCTTGAGGCAGCTGCTCAGGCCGATCAGCCCCTTCGCGTGCTGCGCCAGCAGCTCCTTGTCGATGCGCGGGCGGTAGTAGAACCCCTCCAGGTAGGCGGCCGAGACGAGCTTGATGAGATTCTCGTAGCCCTCGCGGGTCTCGGCGAGCAGCACCAGGTGGTTGTTGCTCTCCTGCATCGTCCCGCCCCGCGAGAGGCGGCTGCCCCGCGCCACGTAGGCCTCGCAGCCGAGGATCGGCTTGATTCCCTTCTTCCGGGCCTTGTCGTGGAAGACGACCGACGAGAACATGTTCCCGTGCTCGGTCACCGCGAGGGCCGGCACCTTCTGGCGGGCCGCCTGGTCGAGCAGCTCGTCCACGCGGCAGGCCCCGTCGAGGAGCGAGTACTCGGTGTGCAGGTGGAGGTGGATGAATTCAGGCATCAACACGGAACCGGGCGTGGCGGTGATTGCCGGGACGGCGCGGCGGCCGGGGGTTCGGAAGGTATTATAAGCGGATGCCGACGCGGCCCGCCGGCCTCGCCCCGCTCGTCCTGCTGTCGCTGGCGACCCTGGCGGCCGCGCAAGGCGCCCCGCCCGCTCGCCCCGCTCCCGCAGCCACCCAGCGGCCTCCCGCGGCGGGGACGCCGCTCTCGCCTCCTGCAAAGGGAACGGCGCTCGCGCCTCCGGCGGCGGCCGCGCCCGCGCTCGCGCTGAGGAGCGCGTGGACCACCGAGCTGCCGGCCTCCCCGTCTGGCGCGCCCGCCTTCGACGCGCGCCACGCGTACGTGCCGCTGCGCGACGGCCGGTTCACGGCTGTCGGGCTCGAGCGCGGCAGCGTGACCTGGACGGCAGAGGCGCCCGCTGCCGCGGTGGCTGCCGGCGACGGGCTGGTCTTCCTGGCCACGGGGGACGCGGTCGAGGCGCGGCGCGCCGCCACAGGTGAGAGGGAGTGGATCTACGAGCCCGGAGAGGAACTCGCGCCGGCGCTCAGCTGGGACGGCGGATGGCTGCTGGCGTCAACCGTGGACGGCGATGCGCTGATGCTGGGCGCGCGCGACGGGAAGCTGCTCTGGCGCCAGGCGCTCGCCGCGCGGCCCGCAACGCGTCCCGCGATGACCGCCGACCGCCTCTACCTCGCGCTCGAGGACGGCCGGGTCGTCGCGCGGCAGATTGCCGACGGCTCGGGCATCTGGGAGCGGCGCCTCGGCGGCCGGCCCGCCGCTCTCAGCGCGCTTGACGACCGGCTCTTCGTCGGCGCCGACGACAAGTACCTCTACTGCCTCGATACCAAGGACGGCGACCAGAAATGGCGTTGGCGTACCGGCGGGGCGGTGACGGGCACGCCGGCCGTGGGTGGCGATCGCGTCTACTTCGTGGCGTTCGACAACGTCCTGCGAGCGCTCGATCGCGGCAACGGCCACCAACGGTGGATGCGCCCACTCGGCTTCCGCCCCACCGGCGGCCCCCTCCTCGTGAACGGCCTGCTGCTGGTCCCTTCCCTCTCCCCGGAACTGGCAGTATTCAGGGCCGACACTGGAGCCCGCGCCGGAACGGTTCCCGCCGGCGCCGAGCCGGTGGCGACGCCCCACGTGCTGTATCCCGCGTCGGCAGGGCCCGGCGAGGTGACGCTGGTCGTGGTCGGGCGCACGGGGAGGATCGAGCGTCTCGGCCCCGCCCCGCCGGTGCTTCAGGCGAAGCCCATCCCCGGGGCGCCAATGTACCTGATGCCCGACATGCCGAACGTGGAAAGTCGACCCCTTCAGATCTCCACCGGCATCGGGTGGCCGGCGATCTCCGCCTTCACCACTTTCGCGAGGCGGCGGACTCCCTCGACGATCTTGTCGTGTGACGGCAGCGAGAACGACAGCCGCATGGTGTTGCGCCCGGTGCCGTCCACGAAGAAGGCGCTGCCCGCAACGTAGATCACGCGCGCCTCGATCGCCCGCGGCAGCATCTCGTCGGTCGCGCACCTCACCGGCAGCGACACCCAGAGGAAGAAGCCGCCCTTGGGCTCGGGCCAGGCGACCTGGTCGCCCAGTTCCTCGCGCAGCGTGCGCTGCATGGTCGTCCGCTTGTCCTGGTAGAACTTCCTGAGCATCGGCAGCCGCTCGGTCAGGATGCCGCGGCGGTAGGCCTCGTAGACGATGTGCTGGTCGAGGGACGGGGTCAGCAGGTCCTCGGTCTGCTTGAGCACCTCGAGCTTCGCGATCAGCGGCTCGGGTGCCGTCAGCCAGGCCACGCGGAAGCCGGGCGCGAGCGTCTTCGAAAAGCTGCTCAGGTAGATCACGCGCCCCTCGGTATCGTCGGCCTTGATCGGCCGCGTGTCCTCGGCCGACGCCGTGTCCTCGAAGTACAGCGCGCCGTACGGGTCGTCCTCCACGATGAGCAGGTCGTCGCGGCTCGCCCACTCGAGCAGCAGCCGCCGCTTCTCGCGCGAGAGCAGCAGCCCGGTGGGATTCTGAAAGTTGGGCACCAGGTACAGGAACCGCACCCGGCGGCCAGCGGCCCGCTCGCGCGCCACCACCGCCTGCAGGTCGTCGAGGTCGATCCCGTCGGGCGACTGCCTCACGCCGGCCAGCCGGGCCTCGGTGTTGCGGAAGGCGCTGATCGCCCCGGTGTAGGCGGGCAGCTCCACCAGCACCACGTCGCCCGGGTCGAGCAGCATCCGCCCGGCGAGGTCGAGCCCCTGCTGCGAGCCGGTGGTGACCAGCACCTGGTCGGGCGTCGCCGCGATGCCGCGCGACGCCAGCAGCTCGACCAGTGCCTCGATGAACGGCTTGTGCCCGCGCGTCGGCCCGTACTGGAGGACGCTGCTCTGCCCGCCGGCCAGCAGCTCGTTGGCGATCTCGCGGAACTCGGGCCAGGCGTAGGTCACCGGGTCGGGGTACCCCGGCGCGAACGAGATCATGTCGGGCCGGATCGCCATGACCCCCATCTTCCGGATGGCCGATCCCTGCGACTTCAAGGCTGACTGCGAGAGGAAACGGTCGTATTCGATCATGGCGGCGCTCACAGGTCGGCGGGAGACGGCCCTTCGGAATACCGATCTCCCGCGAACGATCGGTACAGGGACAGGTAGGCGCCGAGCGCCGTCAGCCCGAGGTACTGGAACAGCAAGCTGCGCAGCATCCAGGCACCGAGCTGGAGGGGCAGTACGATGATACCTGCCAGCGGGACGTACGCGACCAGGTAGAAGCCCCACGCAGCCACCAGCGACAGCAGCGTCGCGAGGATCAGCAGGAGCACGGTGACCAGGAAGACGCGCATCACCTTCCACGTCTCCCCGCGGATGAACCGGGGCACCTCGGCGATCGCGCGGGCCACCCCGCAGTCGCGCACCGCCAGCGCGATCTGCGCCAGCAGGTAGAGCACGTTCACCAACGTCGTGATGACGAAGAAGAGCGCGAAGCCGAGCGCCGCCACCGACCCGACCAGCACGGGCCGATCGCCTGCCCCGAGGCGGTAGAGCCCCCAGGCCAGCACCAGGCAGAGGGCCGCCGCTACGGTGTAGACGCCGGTCAGCAGCACGCCGAGCACCAGGTACCGCCGGAACAGGTACGACGCCCCGCGCGTGAATCCCTCGATCGAGAACTGCATGCCCCGGCGGAAGCCGGCCATCCGGAGCGGCTGGCGCTCGATTGGCCCGGCCACCCGGTCGGCCCGCACCAGTACCGAGACGGTGCCCCCCTTGACCAGGAACATCAGGACGACTCCCCCGGCCACGACGGTGAAGAAGCCCACGAGGTACGAGGCGAGGGCGAACGGGTGCGCAGCGAGCGTGGCGGCCACGCGGAACAGCGTGTCGCGCAGGTTTCCCGCGAGGATCTCGCCGACGTCGCGGTCGAGCAGCAGCGTGGCCAGCAGGGCGCCGCCGAGGATCGGGGCCGCCGCGAGAAGCTTGAAGGTGGTGTCGGCCACCGACTGGATGGCGACGACCTGCCAGTTGGCGGCGACGAGGAGTGCGCCGCGCTTGAGGGCGGTGCGAGCCCTGCCGGGATGCGTCATGAGGCGCCGGGACCGAAGGCCAACTATACAGGGCTCAGGGCTCGCGGCTCAAGGCACCCGCCTTCGCCAGGCTCCAGCACCCGCACCGCCGGCATCCGCCTTCGCCAAGCGCTCGCTTCGCTCCCGCCTTCGCGC